>PIVU01000499.1 GCA_003354025.1 Nitrospirota bacterium | reverse complement strand
TTTAGTTACATCGATAACTCTAAAAATAAATGCCTACATGCACAAATGGATACAAATGATCTTAACGATTTAGTTATTCATTGTTATCCTGATGCAGATTTGGCTGGCACATTTGATACCACAAAAGCTACTTCCGGTGGATTTGTAGAAATTGTTGGTACAAACTCTTTCTTTCCACTTGATTGGTATTCAAAACGCCAAACTAACACAGCGCATTCAACTACAGATGCAGAGTTAGTTTCATTAAGTAAAATGCTAAGGGAGTCATTGGTTCCTATTCAGAGCCTTTGGTCTACTCTATTGCAACGTCCTGTTAAGTCTGTTCTCCATGAGGATAATACTGCTACCATAACTGTAGTTAATGCAGGCTATTCTCCACAGCTTCGTTACATGGCTAAACATCATCGTATTAGCCTTGGACTCGTCCATGAGCTTTGTAAACATGATGATATTGATTTAGTCCATATTGAAACAAATAAACAGAAAGGAGACTTAATGACTAAAGGTTTGCAACGTCCTAAACATGATCCTGCAATGGATATGGTAGGATTGTACCCTATTATTGTCATTTAATTTCTCCGTTGGGGATCCGGATTCGTTGGCGCCCTGCCAGGGGACATTGTAATGCCTTCGTTTCCTGAGAGGGGTTTGGGACACCCCGTGCCCTTTCGGAATTATCTTTACTCATTTTAAGTTAAACTTATCAGTTAACAACTTATTACCTTAATTTCTTAACTCATTAATGCCCAACTCCACTACCTCTTACCACAACACTTACACTTACAGGTATGGGGTCTTCGGTCGCGTGCCGTGGGGCCATTTTGGCTCCTCTTGTTTCTTCTGTTCTGTTGGTACTGCAAAGTCATAAGTCAGAAGTCATGTTGCCTAAGTAAGGGCTGTTGCTCCTGGGTCCGGGCTTTTCCCGGTCCGGGGGTGCCGTCGTTGTTTGGCGCTTCCGTGGCCGGATGTTGCCCGGCCCGGGGGCTTTCGCATTTGTTGTTATTCGCTCGGTCGCGTCCCGATGTCCGCGCCTTTTGGCGCGCCCCACTCCACTACCTCTCACTCCTTACACTACCTGTTTCTTTTTACCATTTCTTTTTCTACCCATTTCTTTTTGCCACACGCGCAACATAAACCATGGGGATATGACCCCGCGTATCGCTTGTTAGTTGTTTGTTAGTTTCTACTGGGTATTCGTAGTTGTTGTTTTTGATGTTGTTTCTTATC
>PIVU01000498.1 GCA_003354025.1 Nitrospirota bacterium | reverse complement strand
AATCTGGGTCCCGTAATGCGCGGCAAACCTTTCATATACAGGGTTTAAAAGAGGTTCGTACTTTGAGGCCTCAAGGGCAAAACACTTTGGATTGTCTGAAACAATCTTTTTTGCCACTCCGTCCAGTTCTCTGATTATATCTTCAAGAACTGTAAGTGTTGTTGTTACATCGTGTGTCCATACCAGACGGACCATCATGTATCTTGAGTGTCCCATTATCCCGACGAAGGCCCAGAGAGTCCGCTTTTTGCCGCTTTCCGGATCTATTACATCCCTGAGTTTGCCCCAGTCAATGATGAGCGCCTCTCCCGGTGTATGGATAATCTCTCCAACAATCTTTCTCCGTGCCTCTTCTCCAAGGCTTGTCAGTTTATACCGATGTAAAAACCGGTAAAAGCTTGAGCGTCCTATATTTACCGGAAGTTCTTCATATATGCTGATTGGCTGCCATCCGGCTTGCAAACGATCTTTAATCCATTTCTTCTGTCCCTGTAATTGCATATCCGCTTCTGACTTCTGCAATGACCGCCCATCTTCAGGGTCTGGGAATAGTGCTTCAGGATAAGGGGGAATCGGTGTGTTCCCGTCCAGATAACCGTATTCCCGCGCCAGTTCTCTTGTATGGGACACCCGGTTCCTCCCAACCTTCAGATCACGGCATACGTTATTAAAGCTTTTGCCCGAAACCAGTTGTTCTACTATCTTCCTCTCCATTAATCGCCTCCTGTTCTGCTTTGTCATTAATGCCCTCCTTGAATTGTTCAAAAGAAGACATCATAACAGCTTTCTCAGGTGGTCTCGGTTTGCTGGGATTGAACCTACTAATACCGGTCTCGTTTTGCTGGGAATAGCACCCCTTCAACTGGTACCGTTTAGGTGGGAATTAGACTCCTAAAAGCGGTCTCGAATCGGTGGGACGTAACAGATATGGCTAGTGGAGATATCATAAAGACTAATGACATCGATCACATTGAATCAAAACGAACTACCACTAAAGTAAATCAGTCCGGCAATAAAGTTGGTGGCGATATGGCTGGTGGAAATATCGTTAATAAGGAAAAAAGATGAGTGATGATCATCAACATAAAGTTTCGCAGATAAATAATATTGCAGGGGGAAATATAGTTGGGGGCGATCTCATAAACCTCCCTGATACAAAAACCCCTTTAAAAAAAATGGCGGAAGACTATCGACGTGAAGTTGAGAAAGATGATAAACAAAAAGAATTC
>PIVU01000216.1 GCA_003354025.1 Nitrospirota bacterium | reverse complement strand
AAAGTGAAATATCAATCAAGATTAGAGAAGGACATGGATATAAATTGATGCCCGAAGTCGGCTCAAGTCCTTCAAACCACTATCTGCCGAAAAAGAAAGTGAAGATCCAGATTGATGAACATGAAATACTGTCAAGAAAGCACGTAATAAGCGAGACCGAAAAGAAAGTAGCTTCATACTCAGAAGTAGTTTCCGACGACATTGCAGTACCTTAGTAATTCGCGTATACGCGTACGTTATGTAGGGGCTAGGCGGTGCCTCGCCCTAAGTAAGATATGCAATTTATCAAATAATATTAACTATAGATAATAGTTTTATAAATAATGGAGGAAATACAATGCATCCGGAAATGTCTCTGGTTTTACTGACTGTCTTTGCAGGAGCAGGGCAGGGTATCTTCATATTACTCGTCGCACTAAGTACAATGTTTAGCAGCAGCCTGATCCCATCAGGTTATGTCTACGGGGCCGGCATCGTTTCACTTGCTCTTCAGGTAGCCGGCATAATAGCCAGTACATCCCACCTCGGCAACCCCCAGCGCGGGTGGAGAGCAATGCTGATGGTGAAAAACTCCTGGCTTTCAAGGGAAGTAATTACACTTTCGCTTTCTGTGGGACTTGCTGCTGTTTATATTTTCATGTTTTATTATGGTATATATGGCACGCCACTCTTTATTGTCGGAATCACGGGCATAGCTGCCTGTATAGGTTTTTACATTTCATCTTCAATGGTGTATGCATCGGTTAACTTCATCCGTGAATGGTCTAACCTTTATACCCCAATTAATTTTATGATTTTTGGAATAACTTCAGGGTTTGGAGTCAGTCTTTCAATTCTAATTTTCACAGGGGCAGATACTTCTGTCATAGAGAGGGTAACCCACCTTGTTATTTCACTAACAGTTTTATCACTAATTTTGAAGATGATGTCCTACAGATATAATGATAATGCATATGTTTCAGTTAATATCAAAAATGCTCTTGGCATAAACGATCCTGATATCAAGTTGCAGGATATGGGGACCTCCTATGATCACTACAATACAAAGGAGTATTTTCATAAAACAACTGAGAAGAGCAGCTCTCTGACAAAGTCGCTGGCAGTCAATATATCTTTTGTACTTCCACTTCTTATATGGACTGTAATAGCGGCAAATGTCCTGGAAAGCTACATGCAGATATTAAGCATAATTGCTTCTATATCTATAGTATCCGGCCTTGTGATAGAACGCCGCCTGTTCTTTATTCAGGGGAGCAATATTCAGAACCTGTATTATTCTAACTTCAAAAATACAGGGGCAGGAAATCCGATAGAAAGTAAGGCCAGGAAAGGGACCCCAGTTCCAATGAACTAGATGTTAAACTTCAACGATATCTAACCATTCAATGAGTGGTGAGCTGATATCTTTAATCCTGCTGGCGCTCGCAATAAAAAGGACATCTGATAAATCGAAAGGCTCTTCCAGGTATTTATCTACAAAGTAGCGATTTTTATCCGGGTTGATCACATTATATAATAACGAAAAAAGGTCCTTGTCTAATTTATCAATATCATTGAGCATTATAACGAGATTCGAAGTCCCTGTCCGACAGATATGCTCTATAATACAGCCCGGAGAAACAGCTCCGTTTATCCTGCTAAAGCCGCTGATATCTGATTCAGTCTTGACATTTTCCAATGATAATTCGAAAAAGTTACGACCGAATGCCTCGGCAACAGCTTTACCGATGTCGGATTTTCTGGAACCTGATTCACTTGTCAGACAAAGCACAGGTTGCTCCAATGGCCTTGGCTTGCTCAGGCTTAATGCCTCCTTAATCATTAAACGCAACTCATCTAATTGAACAGGCTTCATAATATAATGAAAAGCACCTTTCCTCATTGCTTCAACAGCAGTTTCAGTAGTAGCGTACCCGGTTATTAGAATCACATGGGTATCAGGGTACATGCTCTTTGTTGCTTTCAGCACCTGTATGCCGTCCATACCAGCCATTTTCAAATCAGTCATTACAATATCAAATTCATTGCCCTTCAGTATCTCCACGGCATCTTCCCCGCTTTCACTGGTGACTACATCATACCCTTCTTTATTTAATAAATAAGATAAGTTTTTCAGGGCAATCTTCTCATCATCAACAACCAGAATTTTCACTTGTCTATTGCGTTTCTGTAGTTTTGAAGAAATAGTATCCATAATTTTGCTCTTCACATCAGGAGATATCTTACAGGTTTCCTGAAGTATGCGATCTATCTCTACAAAGTCTGTCTTATCTTCTGTTTTTTTGTTCCATGGGAGCTTGACTAAGTAATTAATGTATGAAAGGGTATTGTTGTATTCAGAGGATTCTGTGTCCATACCGTATAATAATTCCATAGCTTCCTCAACAGTCTTTATTATATGAGTAGGGATATGTGATGAATACAGGATGTCTTTCAGTTCTTCTACAGATGGCGGTTGGAGGCTGTCATATGATTCATTGATGGTTGTCATGTTATAATCTCGGAAACACAAGAGGCTTCTGTCTACTCACAGGGCATTATCCAAAGATATTGTCTGTCCGGCCAGAATAATTATTTAGAAACACCATAACTTTACAAGTATAGCATTACAGGGTAGCTAAGTAAATTTATATTAAATCGGTATTATAAAAATTAATATTTCGATCAGCTTCTTCCTTCGGAAGGGCTAAATAGTGTAATCTTATAAACATATCTCTTCATTATGCAATTAAAAATCTGGCATAAAATGATTATTGGAATTGCGATTCCCTCCTGTATTGTTATTTTGGGCGTCATTCTGACCTACGGCTATATAAGTGATGTCAAAAACCGTCAAGACTATGTACTGGTAGCAGATGATCTTAAAGAGAATGTTCTTGAGATAAGGCGGACAGAGAAAAATTTTCTTCATTATAAAGACAGCGATAATAAAAAGATTGTTCAGATAGCAATAGCTGAACTTAACAGCTATGTTAAAGAGGTTGACCAGGTAACTACCGGGCAGATCGGAGCAGACGGATTCACTCTTCTTAGTAATGCCATTAATAAGTACTCAAAACTCATTGATGATTTGCACAACAATTATCAAAAAGAGCAGGGTGTTATTAAACTGGTAAAAGGTGAAGGTGAAAGACTGGAATCTGTTGTCACAAAGAAAAAGCGTGCACAGGAGCTTACGACAAGTTTCATACTCAAATTAAGACTGCTGGAAAAAAATTACATCTTTTACAGGGACAAGGCCTCATTACTTGCTTTAAATAATGGTTTAATTCAAATCAAAAACTTCACGCCATTTTGTTTTGATTGTGAAACTTATATCCAGCAAGTAAATAAATTGTTTGCAGCCTATCGGGACAGTGAATCTATTGTTAACGCCCTGCAGTATACCGGAAATGAATTAGAAGAGATTTCTGGGGTAACAGCTTTCAAGGAAAGACAAAAAATAGCTTCATTTATCGACCTCACACTAAACCTGCTGCTAGTGGCTTTGGCTATTCTATGCATATTAGGGCCCTTCTTTGTATACAAAACTGCATCTTTTATTGTAGCGCCTATTAAGAGACTGTCAAAAATTGCAAAGAAAATTTCCGAGGGTGATATATCCCTCAGGGCCCCGATTAAAGAACATGATGAAACTCACTACCTGGCAATATCTTTCAATACAATGCTGGACCATTTGCAGGAAACACAGCAGTCCCTCAATGAGAGCCTTGAACTTTTAAATGAAAAACAGGCCCAGTTGGTAGAATCCGAAAAACGCGCATCGCTTGGTTTTCTTGTAGCTGGAGTTGCTCATGAACTTAATAACCCGTTAAACAATATATCACTCACTGCTGAAACTATGAATGCCGACCTGGAAACACTCTCGCCTGAGGACATGCATGATTTAATTGCCGACATAATGTCTCAAAGCGAGCGGGCCCATACTACGGTCGAAAATCTTCTTGACTTTGCAAGGGCCAGGCAATCTGCTGATATGGAGAAGCAGGATATTACCGGCGTAGTAAATGACTCCATTAATCTTATAGCAAACCAGTTAAGGATAAGCGATATAAAACTGTTAAAGAACATTCCGGATACTTCTCTTTTCGTATATGGGAACCGGAGCAAGCTGGAACAAATACTTATAAGCATTATTACAAATTCTATCCAGTCAATGTCAGCTTCCGGAACCCTGACCATTAGTGTTGAACCGGACAACAGCAAGTTCGTACTTATCAAGATCGCTGATACCGGTCATGGTATTCCGGAAAATGAGATTAAGAATATTTTTGAACCCTTCTACACAACAAAGCCGCCTGGTGAAGGTACCGGATTGGGACTTTCAATAA
The DNA here is from genome assembly GCA_003354025.1 of Nitrospirota bacterium. GTDB lineage: Bacteria > Nitrospirota > Thermodesulfovibrionia > UBA6902 > UBA6902 > Glo-13. The sequence goes on along the minus strand of PIVU01000216.1, from coordinate 657 downwards.
GCAGCACTCTAATATCGGAACACAAGGGAGAGATAACCGTTGAAAGCGAAATGGATAAGGGCACGTTATTCACTATCAAGCTTCCTCTTTACGATATCTCTGAATAAGAATTGACACCAATGACCAATACTAATAATCATATCCGCATAATGGTAATAGACGATGAGCCAATCGTTGGAAAGAGGCTGAAAGGTCTGCTTAAAAAAGAGGGCTTTTATATTGAAATATTCTCTGACAGCAAAGATGCGGTCAGTGCAATTGAGAAAAGAGGATTCGACATTATTATTAGTGACTTAAAGATGGAAGGATATGACGGGCTTCAGATCATGGATATAGCTAAGAAAACAAATCCTGACATTATTGTAATTATCATTACTGGTTTTGTGCAAAAATCAACTGAAACAACGGCACTGGAAAACGGAGCTTTTGACTTCATAATTAAACCGTTTAAAGTTGAACATCTGAGAAACACTATAAATAGGGCCGTGCTGGAAATTACAAAAAGGAGTGAGGCTTAACATATCGTAAATGTTACATTATTCTCACCATATTATCAGTATATTTTATGCTTTAATAACAACATAATGATTGACATTTATCAGTTTAATTGCCATTATATTGCAAATATTTTGAAGTTTTTGTCAGCAAACAAGAAGG
>PIVU01000497.1 GCA_003354025.1 Nitrospirota bacterium | reverse complement strand
GCTGCCGGCCTGGATGATACGATGTTTTCAGATACTTTATTCGGCCACATGAAAGGGGCTTTTACAGGAGCTGATAAAAGCAGGGAAGGTCTGGTAGTACAGGCAGCAGGCGGTACTCTTCTTCTGGATGAGATAGGTGACCTGAGTAAGCCGTCTCAAGTGAAGCTTTTAAGACTGCTGGAAGAGCGCATTTATTATCCGATTGGATCAGACTCTCCTGAAAAGAGCAGCGCTCGTATTATTGCCTGCTCGAATCAGAATATTCAGGACCAGATAGACAGTGGTGATTTCCGGAGTGATCTATTCTATCGTTTGTGTGCTCATCATATTCATATTCCGCCTTTAAGGGAAAGATTGCAGGACATTCCTTTGCTTGTCGATTATTTTACCGGTGAAGCCTCAAAGACAATGAATAAGAAAAAACCCTGTATATCTGCTGAGCTTATTACACTTCTGTCTAACTATAATTTCCCAGGCAATGTACGCGAACTTCAGGCCATGGTGTTCGATGCAGTGGCATTACATAAAACCGGGAGACTATCTCTTGACAGTTTTAAGTTGTTTATCAAAAAGAGAAGCGGACACCATCAGGAAAGTCCTCCGCCTCTTGATGAGAGCAGGTGGTCAATTCATAATATTTTCGGACATTTCCCAACATTAAAAGAAATCGATGATTATCTGGTAAGCGAAGCAATGAAAAATGCAGAAGATAATCAGCGCAATGCCGCTTCTCTCCTCGGGATTACAAGGCAGGCACTGAACCAGAGGCTGAATAAGAAGAATAAAAACGGTTAAGATAGCTTCTGTACATGCCAGTAAACAATTCTTGCCTCTGCAATATTTCTTGCATCCCAATAAGTGAAATAAATAAGCACGTTAGCTCTTGTTAAACGATTTTCGTCAACTTTCATTGCTTTTCCGTCCTATCTAAACTACCTTAGCAAAACACCTCTAACTGCCTTAATTAATTGTGTTTAGATTGGTGTTGACTGCTGGGCATTCTTATTGCATTGCTTTATCCAATATCTAACAATGGTCCCAAATAAAGCGAGATTCTTAACAGCTGTAAAAACATTTAGAGGTAGCTATGGTGAGCTGCTTCACATTAACCAAATTGAGGGAGGAGAGCAGATGATGAAAGTTGGCATCAAAAATAGTTTGATGGGAGTAAAGAAGGTTGATATTACTGATATGGAAATTGAAGCCTTTGTCTTTTATGCACGTAATGATCTTAA
>PIVU01000496.1 GCA_003354025.1 Nitrospirota bacterium | reverse complement strand
TGGAGTTCCCCTGCTTTTGTAGACACTCACCTAGTTCCACTTTCAGCTAACTCATATTCCTGGGGACTCACATATCCGAGATAGCTATGACGTCTCCGTGAATTATAGAACAGTTCAATATAATCAAAGACATCACTTTTTGCATCATCACGAGTATTGTAGATTCTACGACGAATCCGTTCCTTTTTCAAACTACTGAAAAAAGATTCAGCAACTGCATTGTCATAACAGTTACCCCTTCTGCTCATGCTCGGATTTAAACCATGTTCTTTGCAAAAGCGCATCCAGTCATAACTGCCATACTGTGAACCCTGGTCAGAGTGAACAATTACATAGTTTTTCGGCTTCCTTCTCCATACGGCCATCAGGAGTGCATCAAGCACGATCTCTCTGTGCAGTGTTGATTTCATTGACCAGCCAATTATCTTCCTTGAATACAAATCCATTACGACAGCAAGATACAGCCATCCTTCATATGTTCTTATGTACGTTATATCCGTTACCCATGCCTCATCAGGATTATGGAATTCAAAGTTCTGTCCGAGTTGATCAGGTACTACGTTTGAAGGCTTGCCGCACTTATATCTCGGCTTCTTATATCCAATGATAGCTTTAAGCCCATCCTTCTTCATCAGTCTCTCAACGCGATTTCTGCCACAACTCTCTCCCATTTCCCGTAAATCCTCGTATACTTTCGGACTTCCATATATCTTACCGCTGGACATATACGACTCTCTAATCAAAGTCAACAGCCTCCGGTCTTCTTTGCTTCTCTGTGATTCAGGCACTTTCAGCCAAGCATAATACCCGCTTCTGTGAACCTTCAATACTCTGCACATGCTGCTTATCCTGAACTCATTCCGGTGATCCATCATAAACGCGTACCTTACCCGGATTCTTTTGCAAAGTACGCTGCGGCCTTTTTTAAGATGTCTCGTTCCTCTTCAACACGCTTCAGCTCATTCTTAAGACGCAGATTTTCCTTGCGAAGTTCCTCTTCATGGTCCTTGCCATGGCGTCCTTGATTTCCTCTGTCCTGCTTTAACCACTTATACAGACTGTGGGCTGATACGCCAAGGCGTTTTGAAACTTCACTCACCCTATACCCACGATCTTGTATCTGTTTGACTGCTTCTGATTTGAACTCCTCCGTAAACTTCCTGTTCGACATAGACACTTCCTCCTTTGGTTACAATTTTAACCTAAAAGATGTCTATCAAACCGGGGGAACTCCA
>PIVU01000045.1 GCA_003354025.1 Nitrospirota bacterium | reverse complement strand
GGTGAGGCCCTGGATGAGTTATACAGGATAATAGAACCACAGGATAATATAAAGTCTGCAAAGGCACTTCTTGTCGGATTGCCTGACCTGCTTCGAAATCTTTCAGGCCTCAAAATAAAAACAAACATCACAAATACTTATCACAACATCAAAAGGCTCCCGGATGAAGAGGTCATATCCTATATCAACAGCAGACTTGCAAAGGCCGGCAGATCAGATGAGACAATATTTCCAAAAGAAACAATCAATGAAATTAGTCTTGCCTCCGCCGGTATACCGAGAGTAATTAATATAATTTGCGAATCAGCTTTGACTCAGGGATATTTATCAGGAGTCAAAACAATTACGCTCCCAATCATAGAAAAAGTCCTGGATAGCCTCAATGAAATCATCGGTCCCCGCAAAAACATACACGATTCAACCACACCGGCAGGTAGAAGCGAAAATCCAACAGACAATGCAGGCGATAATGACTATAAGAGAAGTAATGTTCAACCGGAAGCAAGCTATCCCGGCAGCCCGATGATTCCTCATTTACTCTCTTTAAGAATTCTTGTACTTGAAAAAAACGCCAGGATGAGGGTGCACCTGGAAGATCACTTCCAGAAAATCGGGTATAATTCAGTGATCACTGACAGCTTTGAAAACCTAATTGCTACCCTGAGTATACGCAGCAAGTGGGAACTGCAGGTAATTGTCCTGGACGCAGCATTTTTTTTGCCGGATCCTGGCAAGGACAACACTGCAGACTGGAGCAACCTTGACAGGATACAGACGACCTATGCTTACGTTCCAATAATTATTACTGCAATTCTTCCGCTTTCTGCTGTCCGGGAGACATTGTTGAACCGGGGAATTGTTTATCTCCTGAAGAAACCTGACCTTGGGAATATCGACCTTTCGGGTTTGAAAGAAAGTATTGATGCCTTTGTTAACGGAATGCAGAACATTCTGGCAAATCTTCAGTCGCAATATAATTCATTCTTTACAGGAGTAATTAAATGGAGCATCAAACAGCATTAGTACCGGGCAATTTCAGCATTCTAAAATCATAATATATATGGAGAGCACATGAGAAAAAAGCAAAAACTGGGAGAGATCCTGCTCGAACTTAATGTTATTCAGCAAAGTGAACTCGAGAATGCCTTGCAAAAGCAGGAGCGCACCGGTCAACGGCTGGGATCAATTCTCCTTAAAATGAACGCCCTCTCAGAGGAAGACCTGGAGCAGCTGTTAAGCCGTCAGCTTAATGTACCGTCAATCAACATTGACAACTATTCGCCTTCCGATGAAGTCTTCTCACTAATCAATGAAAAGCTGATCAAGAAGTATCTTGTCCTGCCCATAGGCGTTAAGGACAAAACACTCACCATAGCTACAGCAAGCCCGAATGATCTGAATATCCTCGATGACCTGGCTTACACTACGGGATATAAAATTGTTCCCGTTGTCACCTCAATAAGCTCACTTGAAAACAAAATATCGGAGTTGTTCAAAAAACCGTCAAGCTGGGAAGATGCTTTAAAAGTTGATAAAGACAGTGATCTGGAAATTATAAAACAGGACCAGGACTTAATGGAGGAGGACCTTGAAAAAGCCCTTCAGTCCGCGGAAGAGGCACTTGTCGTTAAGCTTGTTAATGCTGTACTTCTGGCGGCCATCAAGCAGGAAGCGTCCCACATTCATATAGAACCCAAGGAAGATTTCTTTGAAATCCTCATCCGTGTTGACAGCAAATTGACAGTACTGGCAAATCCTCCGGCAGCTCTCCAGCAGAACGTAGTTAACAGGATAAAAATCCTTGGTTCAATAGATGTCCTAAAGCGCTTTGTACCATGTGAAGGGTATTTCAGGGCACGGTCTGAAGGAGACTATTATGATATTGATATCGCAACCATACCTTCATTGCATGGCGAGAGAATGGTTTTAACCTTCCAGCAGCCCTTTTCAAAGGAAGAACTAAAGCTTGAAAAACTCGGGTTCACCCCGGAAAGTCTGTCAGAGTTCAAGGGAATGCTTACAAACCCACGGGGGTTTATCCTGGTCACAGGTCCTTCTGACAGCGGTAAAAGCTCGACTATATATGCAGCATTGAATCATATTAAAAGATCAGACAAAGCCATATTCACATATGAACGAACAATTAAAAACAAGTTATCCGGCATCAACCAGGGACAGCCGAATGAAAAGGCCGGCTACAAATATGAAAAAGGCCTTCAGGCACTACTGCGCCAGGACATTGATGCACTTATGGTAGGCGAGCTAATGACACGGGAAGCAATAGAGTCATCTCTACTGGCATCATTATCAAAAACACTGGTGCTGGGACGATTCCTGTCCAACGATACTATTGGAAGTATTGCTATGGTCCTCGACCTTGGGGTGCCGCCCTTTATGCTTTACTCTTCACTTACCGCAATCATAGGACAGCGTTTAGTGCGAAGATTATGCCAGGAATGCATCGAAGACTATGACCCTCCTCAGGAACTGGGCACACAAATAAAGGAAGCCACAGGAACTGGCACCCCCCGCCTTTTCCGGTCAAGCGGCTGTCTTGCCTGCGGTCATACAGGCTATAACCACAGAATTGGTTTATTCGAAATTATCGTCCCGACAATGGATCTTCGTGATGCAATTTTTTCGAAAGCCACTCTGAATGAGCTCAAAGAGGCCGTAAGCAAAAGCAGTTACAGGAGCTTCCTCCAGGACGGACTCATCAAGGCATCGGAAGGTTTAACCAGCTACGAGGAAGTAGTCAAAGCTATTTAATCAGTCTTCTCAATTGCAAAATAATCATTCCCAGGCTATGCATATGAATGGCAGGAGCAGTTGAATTCTTCATTGATTTCTGTTAAGTTAGCTCTTCAGGAGGACTACATTATTGACTAATCATTTTAGCAGGGCAATTGTTTCATATACTAAACAGCTTTTACCGCTTCGAACACTGCATACATTTTCCATACTTCTTTTAATAAGTGTTGTCTCATGTGCTACAGTCCCGAATCCCGAGGACCTCAAGAAGGCCAATGTTCATAATAGACTTGCCGAATCGTATTTAAATAACAGCCAGTTCAATGAGGCTTTTGTTGAACTTCAGAAAGCTCTTAAGATGAATCCTGAAAACAAAGAAACCCTGAACTATCTTGGATATGTCAGTACACAATTCAAAAAATATAATGACGCCATATCCTACTATAAGCGAGCAATATCTGCAGACCCGGAATATTCCGATGCTTATAATAATCTTGGTGTTGCTTATGCGGAAATTGAAGAGTGGGAAAATGCAATCGCAAGTTTCCAGTCGGCATTGCAAAACCCTGTTTACCGTACGCCTGCAAGGGCATACTCCAACATGGGGCATGTATTTTACAAAAAAGGCGAATTCAGGAAAGCCGCAGAATCTCTTGAAGAGTCACTGATCAGAAACCCGATTTCCCCACGCACACTATATACTCTCGGACTAGTTCACATGGAACTGGATGACAATCATGCAGCCATTGAAAGTTTATCAAATGCAGTCGGGATTTTACCGCAATATCTCGATGCACATTGGGAGCTTGCTAATGCATACCTCAGAGCAGGCGATAGTGACCGTGCCTTGAAACACTTCAGGATACTGGCTGATAAAGAAAAGAACACTACCCGAAGCATAGAGGCTTCAGAATATATCGAACTGTTTAAGTAAATCTCTCATTTCACATGGAAACACCAGGCAACTCCCTTAAAAAAGAACGCGAAAGGCAGCACAAATCTCTAACGTCAATAGAGAAAGCTTTAAATATTCATATTGAATATCTTGAGGCAATCGAGAATGATCATTACGAGATACTCCCTCAGGAGTTTTTTTTAAAATCCTATCTGCGGCTCTATGCAGACTCACTCGGCATTGACCATAACCATATTCTAAAACTCTATGAAAACCACAAGCAGGAACAGGTCATTCAGTCTTCCGATTTAATCGCTCATTTGAAGGGGTCTTCATTGCCGGGATTCAAAAAACTATTTTCCTGGATAACACAATTTAAAATACTGTTGGGGGGCTTTATTGCTGTCATGCTGACCATCCTGCTCGTTATCTGGATTACATATTACAAACAGGATCCCCCTATAGATAATGTGCAGATTGTACCTGCACCCTTAGTTGCAAAAACTGATAGCCTGGTTCTTAACATAACTGCTCTTAACCTTACATGGGTCTCTGTAAAGTCGGACGATTTAAAGCCTAAAGAATGGCTTCTTCGCCCCGGAGAAGCCATTACATTATCCGCACATGATAAATTCACAATTAGAGTGGGCAATGCAGGAGGTACAAAGCTAACATTGAATGGCAAAGACGTAGGATTGCTGGGCCCTAACGGGAAAGTTGTTGACTTAGTATTGCCCTGATATTCCATAAAGCACCTAATATAATTTACCGGCATTTCATCCTCATTTTTGACAAAGTAGTTCACACAAAAAAGGTAACACTATTGACAAAGTCGTTTGCCTGCTGGTATCTTTCATCATCAATGTTTTTCAAACATTAATTTCAACAAAACCAGGAGGAAAAACTTAATGACAAAAGCAGAACTCATTGAAGCAATGGCGAAAGGAGCTGATATATCAAAGGCTGCGGCCGGCAAAGCTCTTGACACCATGATCACTTCAATTACAAAAACTTTAAAAAAGAATAACAAGGTCACGCTTGTTGGTTTCGGAACATTTTCTGCTACTAAAAGAAAAGCCAGGAAAGGCCGCAATCCAAGAACAGGTGAAGCCATAAAAATACCTGCTGCAAAGCTCCCCAAATTTTCTGCCGGTAAAGCTCTGAAAGAGGGAATTAAATAAATTAATTATAAGTTAAATCCCGGGGAGCTCTGTCATGATAACCTCCCTGGGATTTAATTCATTTTCTGCAGCATAGAGTCAAGTCCTTCCCGCTGAAGTTATAAACCAGAACACCTCAATTGATCTTATAATTATAAGTAGTGTCTGTGTCTGTGTCTGTGTTTGTGTCTAAAGTGAGATTAATTTAAGGAAATGTGATTTGCAATCGTTGAATGCCGGTAGACAATCCTGTTTTTGTATTAATGTCCAGCACTACACAGGATAGCACGGCCTCCCCTTTTGCAATTTCAAAGCGGCAAGGTATATGCGTTAAAAATTTATCAATAATTTGATCTTTCTTAACGCCAATAATTGAGTTTGTCGGCCCTGTCATCCCCACATCGGTTATAAAAGCTGTGCCATTGGGCAAGATTCTTTCGTCAGCCGTCTGAACATGAGTATGGGTGCCTACAACAGCACTGACTTCTCCATCCAGATACCAACCTATAGCGGATTTCTCGGATGTAGCTTCTGCATGAAAGTCAACAACTATAGTATTAGTCTGCTCTTTTAAAAAGGCAAGCTCTCGCTTCGCAGCTTTAAAGGGACAGTCAAGGGGCTGCATGAATACCCTGCCGGAGATATTAAGAATTCCAATTTTGTCTCCTGCCGATGTTTTCATAACAATACTGCCGGACCCGGCTACATCTGCAGGATAGTTAGCAGGCCTCAGGAGCCTGTTTTCTTTGACGATATAGGAGACCGCTTCTTTTTTGTCCCATATATGATTCCCCGACGTAAAAACATCAATCCCTAATAAAAACAGGTCCTCACATATGGCCCTGGTCACCCCGAAACCACCTGCGGCGTTCTCTGCATTTGCAATGACAAAGTCAACCTTCAGCTTATTTACTAAATCAGGCAGTCCTTCCTTAACAGCTTTCCGGCCGGGCTTGCCTACAATGTCTCCGATAAATAGTACTTTCATATTTTAAAATATAAAAAAGGGTTCAAGGATTCCAGGGTTCAAGGATTCCAGGGTAACGACCTTTAAAACTAAGTCTTTCCCTCGAACCCTTGAACCCTCGGCCCCTTGGACCCTGTCTTTTTAATTACTTTGCGTATTCCACATATCTGGACTCTCTGATTACTGTAACCTTTATCTGTCCGGGATATGTTAGTTCTCCTTCAATCTTCTTGGCCATGTCACGAGAGATCTGTGCACAAACCTCATCACTTACCTCTTCAGGTTTTACTATGACCCTGACTTCTCTTCCAGCCTGTATAGCGTAGGATTTATTTACTCCCTCAACAGATGTAGCTATCTGCTCCAGTTTCTCTACGCGTTTAATGTAGTCAACCAGGGTCTCTTTTCTTGCACCAGGCCTTGCAGCGGAAAGTGCATCAGCAGCAGCCACAAGAGATGCCTCAACTGATATCGGGTCTCCTTCCCCGTGGTGCACCTCAATAGCATTTACCACTTTGATCTTTTCTCCATGTTTTTTGGCCATAGTTGCTCCGATTGACTGATGGGAGCCCTCAATTTCATGGTCAATCGCCTTGCCTATGTCATGCAGTATTCCGGCCCTCTTGGCCATTCTCTGGTCCACTCTGAGTTCTCCTGCCATCATACCTGCAAGATATGCGACCTCTCGTGAATGTTCCAGTACATTCTGACCGTAGGAAGTCCTGTATTTGAGCCTTCCTATGAGCTTTACGAGTTCGGGATGTATCCCGTGCAATCCAAGGTCAAAGACAGCCTTCTCACCCTCTTCCTTAATAATCGCATCAATCTCTTTCCTGACCTTTACAACAATCTCTTCAATCCTTGTAGGATGTATCCTTCCGTCTCCTATAAGACGTTCAAGAGATATCCTGCCGATCTCTCTTCTGACCGGATCAAAGCATGACAGCAATACCGTTTCAGGTGTGTCATCGATGATATACTCAACACCGGTTGCAGCCTCGAGGGCACGAATATTTCTACCCTCTCTACCTATGATCCTGCCTTTCATTTCATCACTTGGAAGACTGACGGTAGAAATTGTGTAATCACTGACATATTCGCTGGCATACCTCTGGACAGCAACACCTAAAACCTCTTTTGATTTTCTGTCCGCAGTTTCCAGAACTTCATCTTCAACTCTCTTTGCAATCTTGGCAGCCTCAAACCTGGATTCTTCCTCTATCTTCGTCAGAAGCTCTTTTTTTGCATCTTCACTGCTCAGGTCGGATATCTGCTCCAGCTTTGCAGTTTGCTGGCTTATCAAATCCTGGCAACTCTGTTCCTTGTCTTTAAGGGATTTGTCACGGTTACTCAGCTCCCTCTCTTTTTTGCCGAAATGGTATTCCTTCTTGTCAAACTGCTCCAGCTTCCGGTCAAACATTTCTTCTCTTTGACGCAATCTCTTGTCAAGCTGGTTCAGCTCTGCGCGCCGTTCACGCAGTTCCTTCTCTGACTCCGTTTTCATGCGCAAAGATGAGTCTTTTGCTTCAAGCAATGCTTCCTTTTTTACTGAACTTGCTTCTCTTTCTGCATCACGCAAAACACTTTCAGCCTTTTGCTCAACCTCCTGCAATTTTTTGCTCGTACTCATTTTATAATATATGAGAGATAGAACAAAACCAGCAACGAGACCCACAACAATAACAACGTAAGGATTCAATGTGCTCATAATTGTCTGCTCCTCCTTTTAGCTACCCTTTCCCTGAATATTTTTTCATACCCTTCTTCAGTGGGAAAAAAGAATGTTTTACTTCCTTTTACATATTGCTGCTCAACATGGTGTCCTTTAAAATCGTGCGGATATTTATATCCAATTCCCGCACCAAGCCGGGACGCACCTTTATAGCCTGTACTCTTCAAATGAGATGGTACAGGCGAAAGTCTTTCCTCTCTTACACATGCAAGCGCTTTTTCAATACCTTTATAGGAGGCATTGCTTTTTGGCGCCATTGTTAAGTAGATTGCCGCCTGGGCAAGCGGGATACGGCCCTCAGGCATACCTATGGACTCAACGGCATGATATGCAGAAACCGCAACCTGCAGTGCTCGGGGATCGGCATTCCCCACATCTTCAGAAGCACAAATAACAATTCTTCTGGCAATAAACAGAGGGTCCTCCCCTGCTTCTATCATCTTTGCAAGCCAATATAATACAGCGTCAGGATCACTTCCCCTCATGCTTTTTATGAAGGCTGAAATCGTATCATAATGCTCATCTTCACTGTAATACAGTGACTTCTTTTGAAGAACCTCTTTTGCCAGTTCAATGTCAAAACACTTCCTGTTTGTACTATTGATTATAAAAAAGCCCATTTCAAGCGTGTTCAGGGCTTTTCTTGCATCACCGCCGGAAGCTGTAGCAATATATGCCATTGCATCCGGATTAACATTAATCTTAAATTCACCAATTCCATTGTCATTATCTTCCAGGGCCCTTTTAAGCAGTTCTTTAATTTCATCCTCACTTAACGGGTTTAACTGAAAAATCATTGACCGTGAAGAAAGGGCCGGGATAATGGAAAAAAACGGATTTTGCGTCGACGCTCCTACTAAAGTCACCACCCCGTTTTCAACATCAGGCAGCAGTGCATCCTGCTGAACTTTATTGAACCTGTGGATTTCGTCTATAAACAGGATTGCCCTGTTGGCGCTCCGGGCATCCTTTAACGCCGCCTTTATATCACCTATTCCGGACGTGACGGCATTTAAGGAAATAAACATCGCCTGAGTTTTTCGGGCAATTATGTGAGCAAGTGCGGTCTTACCTGTTCCGGGAGGTCCGTAGAGAATAAGAGATACAATCAAATCTCTTTCAATTGCTTCCCTGAGCGGCTTCCCTTTTCCGAGTATATGCAGCTGTCCTACAAAGTCGTTTAGATCCTTTGGCTGCATCCTCCAGGCAAGAGGTGACTTTCTGTCTGTTTTAAAAAGTTCCATTGTATTTCCGGAGATATCCTCCGGCTCTCATATACAGAGAACTGCAAACCTGGAACTGCTTATGACAGAAAAATCTTATATGGGCGGTTACGGCGTCTTACGCGATAATCTGAAACTTAATTGTTTAATCTCTCCTGAATCCTCAATTAATTCAAGGACCTTCGCAGAAAATAGAAATTTATCCAATTTATTGTACGTCCATAAAACGTGAAGCTGTTTTCTATGATTATCAATTCCCATAAAGACCTTTAACTGTCAGAGCAGCGTACTGTCAGGCTCCGCTACTGTGATATAAGAGACCCACCTTGCCGTGTAGAATAAAACTTCAATCCCTGTAAAAACAGGTGGGCACCTCGAAAGCAAGATCAGGCTTAGTCCTCAATGTAACAAGGCGCACAACACTTACTTTACTCTGGTTCCCAGATTCTCGAATGTCGGAAAAAGCTTTGACTCCTATCACTAACAAGGCAGGTAATCCTTCCTTTTTTCTATTTTATAACAAATATTAGCTCTAATTAGCAAGTTAATTCTTTATATGCTCATAGCACTACCCACTACATAAGTCCATAATTTTTAAGCACATTTTCCAGTTTTTTCTTATTATCGGCACTCATATGACAGAGTGGCAGCCTCATCTCTTCCTCGATTTTACCCATGAGACTTAATGCTGTTTTTACTGAAATGGGATTGGTCTCAATAAACATTCCTTTATTTAGCGGTGCAAGCTGATAATGGAGCTTTCTTGCCTTGTCAATATTACCGTCTAACAGGGCACTGCACATTCCTGACAGGTCTGCAGGAGCTACGTTGGCCGAAACAGAAATAGTCCCTTTTCCTCCCAGGAGCATCAGTGAAAATGTTGTAAAATCATCTCCCGATAAAACTGATATCTTATCTCCGCACAAATTAATTACTTCACTTACCTGTGCCATATTGCCCGTCGCTTCCTTTATAGCAACTACCTGCTCGATTTCAGCAAGTCTTGCAACTGTCTGAGGCAACATATTCACCGCTGTACGCCCCGGTACATTGTACAGAACCTGAGGTATGTCCACTGCGTCGGCAATAGCTTTATAATGCTGGTATAAGCCCTCCTGAGAAGGTTTATTATAATAAGGAGTGACCAGAAGGGCACCGTCAGCTCCCAGCTCCTTGGCCTTCGAGGTCATCATTATGGTCTCTGAGGTTGAATTGGCCCCTGTACCGGCAATGACCGGAACCCTTCCATTTACGACCTGGATCGTAAGCTCGATCACTCTGTAGTGCTCCTCGTACTCCAGTGTGGCCGACTCACCAGTCGTTCCGCATGGCACTATGGCATGTGTGCCTTCTGCAATGTGCCATTCTATAAGGTCCGTTAAAGCCTTTTCATCCAATTTATTATTTTTAAACGGTGTTACAATCGCAACTATTGATCCTTGAAACATATTTCCTCCTATAGAGCTAATTATATTTTAAGTATAAAGTTTATTGAAATATAAAATTAAGGTCAAGTTAAAACAAAGATCTTACATTCTGATGTCTATATTGACACCTGATCAGCTTTTCTGATATTTTCATTAAACTAAAGGCAAAGAGCTTATATTATTATTCTTCAACTTGAGTCTTTGCACCTAATTCAATTAATATCTATAATATATGGTAATTTAAAATCTAATAAAGGATACTAATCAAATAATGTTCGATCTCGGCACACAGGAACTTATACTAATTTTCATAGTCGCCTTCCTCGTTTTCGGCCCTAAAAAACTGCCGGAACTGGGGAGAACTCTTGGAAAAGGCCTCAGGGATCTTAAGGCTGCCATGAGAGGAGTTACAGAATCCTTTGAAGATATGGGCTCTGAATTAACGGATGAGTTAAAAGGGGCAAAGAGCGATCTGGAAGATTCCATATACAAATCAATAGAGCCCAACTTGAAGAAAAATCAATCATCTCAGGATGAAGAAAGCAAAGAGGAGGAAGCACCCTCAGACTCTGATGAGGAGGAAGAATCACCCTCAGACACCGAGAAGGAAGTGAAAGAGAAAAAAGAACCGGACGGAGATGAATAAAGCCCCTCTCACAGAACACCTGGTCGAAGCCAGAAACAGAATTGTAATATCTCTTATTGTTATATTAGCTGCTTTTTCCGGCTGTTTTTACTTTTCCGAAGATATATTTCTACTTTTAAACCTGCCGCTGCACTACACGAGTAAATTCTCGTTAGAGGCCCCTTATTTTTCATTTGTCCCCGGTGCGCTTTTTGATTATAAACTGGCTGTTCTTCGTCCCGCTGAAGCATTGTGGACTCATATGAAAATTGCATTCCTCAGTGCGTTCATCATCAGCTCACCTATAATTTTCTATGAAATATGGAAATTTATTGCCCCGGGTTTAATGCCAAAAGAAAGAAAATATGCCCTTCCCTTTGTATTAACAACTTCTTCTTTATTCATGATCGGTTCATCATTCTGCTTCTTAATTGTCCTGCCCTTTGCAATGAACTTTCTGCTTACCTATAAAATGGAGAACCTGCAGACCAACTGGACGCTGGGCTATTATATTGACTTCTGTTTAAAGTTCATCTTAGCATTCGGCGTTGTATTTGAGCTGCCGGTAGTCACAGTATTCTTAACGAAACTTGGCATAGTAACACCGGACTTCCTGGCAAAACACAGGAAATACGCAGTATTAATTGCATTTGTTCTCGCAGCGCTGCTGACACCTACTCCGGATGCCTTTAATCAAACGCTTATGGCGGTACCGATAATAATTCTATATGAAGTCGGGATATTGGCATCAAGAATACTGAACAAGAAGAAAAAGCCGAAGGAAGAAAAAGAAGAAAAAGAAGAAAAAGAAGAAAAAGAAGAAAAAGAAGAAAAAGAATAGAAAAATTAATTCTTGCTTCTGGAACCGGCTTTAATTTTTCTATATTTATCTTCCCCGACGCACTCTTTGGCAAAAGCACACCAGTCCAGACAGGTCGGGCCAATAATCCTAGTGGCCGTAGTCCCGCAGGATTTACACTTCGTCTCTGCCTCATCAGTCCAGATTTCCACTGAAGCGCCGCATTTTCTGCATGTTAGTTCTTCAGGGCTCGGATTTTTGATATCCTTGCTGCCAGGGCATTCATTTTTAAATATACTCATCTTGAAATTATTTTATTATAAAGGGCATCCTGATTTCTATGATTTGGGTCATATCTAATAACTTCTGCAAATACCTTAATATATAGCAGGATTCATCCAATTATTTATGATATGATTTTATTGAGGGATATTTTCATGAACACACTACGTTTTTTCTTTCCTTTTTTTGTACTGACTCTTATGATAGCTGCCTTGTCGGAGGGAGACCACAGGGTCATCAATGGACATACATTCGATGACGTTCATACATGGTCTGAGAGCAAATGTATCATATGCCACATCTCTGATAAGCCTGATGCTGATTCTCATACACTAATAGATGAAGACATATCGCGTTTATGTGAATCATGCCACAAAGGAACAGTTTCCATCCTCCCGGCCTCAACGCTTAGAAGCAGCATAGACGTAATGAACAACCACCCTATAAAATATTCTCTGCTGAATTTTGACTCAAAACTAATTAACCACAATATCATTAAAGAAGGTGATAATTATTATGTTTCTTCCAGGGATGGCAGGCTGCCTCTCTTTGGAGAGAGTCGAACATCTGCAGTTGCCGAGTGCACAACATGTCACGATCCTCATGGCAAGGCAAAAAAGCCCAAGCTTCATTATATAGATAACAGCAATAGTCAGCTATGCACAATTTGTCACCTTGGTAAAGTCCCCTAGCAATTTAATTATCTCACACTCTTCATACAACAATTTTCATTACTTAAACACCTGTTGGATATATCAATCAATTATTCTTTTTACCCTTTGCAATTACTGAAATCTCCCTGTTAAATCATAATATTATGGCTTGATAAAAACCTGCATATAATTAAGCCACTTATGTCTTCATCCTAAACTTTATACAAGACTATACCGATAAATATACGTGTTAAATGAAAACCTGATATACTGATGATGTATATTCCACAATATACAAAATGTTTAAGGGGCTCTGCTAAGAAAGTCTGTCTTGCACTTGATATAAGGTTTAAATAATCATTGCCTTAAATTCAGTCTCTTCAATAACATTTCGTTTAAATTTACATAGCTTCAAACCCGGAGGATAGTGAGTGGGATCAAAGCCTGAAGATGAATTAGCAAGTCTATTAAATAGATTAAAAGAAGATATCATCCCTCTGTTTGACAGGGCCGTATCAAATAATAATACTGAATTCTCTAACCCTCACCTTGTCAAATGCTGGAAAGCCATGAACTGCACGTCAAAGGAGTGCAAGCTGCATAATGGGGCCTCAGGCAATAATTCATCAAGATGCTGGCAAATTTCCGGGACATACTGCGGAGGAACACCCCAGGGCGCATTCGCACAAAAATATGGTGATTGCCGCGAATGTGATGTATTTAAAAAATCCTGTCCTTCCGTAGTGGAGGAAATCGGAGAGCATTTTAACAATATGGTCTACTTAATGAGAAAACAGAGCAACATAATTCTGGAAGATAAAGACCGCATTGAAAAGCTCAACAAAGACATGATATCCGTACTTGAGAAGCTAAACACCAGGGACAAAGAGTTTCAGGCAATGATGATAACGGACAGACTCACTGGATTGTTCGACCGTCACCATCTCATATCAGTGCTTGATGACGAAATTGCACGGTGCAACAGGTACGGCCATTCGCTTGCTCTTATGATGATCGATATCGACGACTTTAAAAACTTCAATGAACTCTTCGGGTATAAAGCCGGCGACAAAATGCTGAGCTATGCCGGAACACTAATAAAAAAGAACATACGAAAGTTCGACAAAGCATTCAGGTACAGCGCAAAGGAATTTGTAGTTGTCCTCCCTGAAACAGACCTTACCCTGGCATATATAGTTGCAGAACGAATACGCAAAGCATTTGAAAGGAAATTATTTTCGGTCAGCAATAAAAAAAGTGGTTCAAAAGAAAAAGCATCCTGCTCATTCAGCATAGGAATATCTTCCGCATTTAACTATACGACAAGCAATTCAGGGGTTGAAGATTTAATTAATCAAACAGCACAGGCCGTCACCGATGCAAGAGAGAAAGGCGGCAACCTGTGCATGAGATTCGAGTAATTACTCCTCTTTCTGAGGTCCTATCTCTTTACCTATTGAAAATGCCTTGCCCACAAACTGCCCTACTCCATAATATGTTCGACTGCCGGGTGCGAATATCAGGGGCTTCACTTTCTCTATGTCAGGAAATCCATTGTCTGCCAATACAGACTCGTCGGCTTTAACATCCAGTATCTCTCCGATGAACTGCGTATGCAGCCCTAAGTCAAGAACATGCAACAGCTTGCACTCAAGGATTACAGGAAATTCTTCCACGTACGGCGCATCTACAAGTTCACTCTTAACAGGGGTAAGAGAAGCTGCGGCAAACTTGTCACTGTTCTTCCCTGATACAATTCCTGCATAGTCAATTTCCTTTGCATAGTGCTCGGAAGGTATACTAACAGTAAAGGCCTTTCTGTCATAAATATTACTGTGAGAATAGGTGGCGCTTCGCAGGGCAACAGCAATACTCGCAGGCTTGGAACTGCATATTCCCGCCCATGCAGCAGTCATTATATTAGGCTTGCCGTCCCTGTCATATGTGCCGACAGCGAATACAGGCGTTGGGTAAGCAATTGTTTTAGCTCCAAGTGATTTCTTCATTTTATCCTCCGTTTGTTCTTGAATATAGTTTATCAAAGCAACATATTTTCATTATCTATCCATTGCCGTCGGGCCAACGAAGTGTAAGAAAGACCGAGTCCTCATGCATTTCCCATGTATGCTCAACATCCTCTTTCCACAATACATAGTCACCTTCAGCATTCAGCCTCGCTTCTTTGCATTTCACCTGGTCCTTAATATCACGAAAATAAAAAGTAGAATCACCTCTAATCAAAACGCTCATCCCGATCATCCCTGAACAGGATGCCCACTCTGATCTTGAATCCCCCTTATCATACATTCCCCATTTAACTTCTATAGCATCGCTGTTTCTTGGCCCGTACTTTTCAGCATCAAAGGGGACACCATTTTTCTTACACCACTGCTCAATCCGGCCTACAATCCAGAATCGGAATTGTTCTCCATCGGTTATTGCATTCCCTGTCTTAATATCCTTAAACATAATTCATTATACGCCTGCGCTTCACAGCACTACATCTGTTTTAGTTTATATCCATTATGCAGGAGAAGATCGATAACCCCCTCTTTACCTACAAGATGGCGGGCATTAATAATTATTAGAATGTTGTCCTTGTGCTTCAGTAAATTTTTCATTTTCAATACCCATTTTTCATTTCTACTTGTGATAAAAAGATCATAAAGGTGAGGATATTCCTGGAAGCTTTTCTCATGAATAGACGTCAACTTATCAGTGTTCCCCTTCTTCCATGCATCAATCATGTCATCGGCTGACATATTTATAATATCCAGCTCCTTAAGAATTCCTTTAAGGAACATCTCCTGGTCCTGATCTTTTAATTTGGCCATATTGTTCAGGGTATAATCAACGGATTCCAGAAAAGCCACATCCTTTTTGTCTTTAATTGCCCTGGTCAGAAAATATTTTTCCAGGGTAAAGTTTGGGTTATGTCCTAACCGCATCAGTTCCAGACCGCCTATCAGCTGAGCTACAAACCACGGCTTAAATCTTTCAAACTGTGATACATGCAAATCAACGGCTTCAAACCTTAATTTAAGAGCTGAGAATGTATCCTCCGAAATACTACCCGAAAGGCTTTTCCCCTGCTTATATATGCCGAGAGCCATATGCCTGCTTTGTGATTCACTGCTGTCTGCTTCATTGATGTTAACCTCAAATATCAGCTTACTGCAGCAGGCATATATGTCCTCAAGCGCAGGGGGTAAAGGATATGCATTCTGCGTAAGAACATGCATGGATCCCATAAGGTATACAGTATTACGTTTGCCTTCAACTGCCCAGAGAAAGTGTTTGTCAGCATCTGTTTTGACTTCCTTACCGCTGCGATCATCTTCCGCGTAAACAGACAAATATGCCGATAAAACGACGGTAATGATAATAAAGAAACTCAGCCTGTAATGCTTTAATTTATTTCCCATATAGTTATTACTCAGTCAACGGACTTGAAGGCAATAAAATACCATGAACACAACAATGAAGACAATAAACGAAACTAGAATACACAACCCTGCCTGAACATTGATACAAAATGCTTCTGCAGATACATGCTGTGCTTTTGCGACATATTAACAAATTGAATACCAAGCAGGTAATTCCCCTTTGGCTTATCACTGTTGCATGCTATTCCGTTTATATACTGGCACCTTATCACCTTACCTTCGATCTCGAGCCGTCTCCGTTCGTCCGTTTTTTTTCTGATATATGGCAGGAGCATCTCTATGCTGACAAATTCATCAGTATCGACGGGCTTGCAGCTCAGGAGGCTCACACCGGAACAGCTGATATCTACTGCATGGCAGAAAGGAAGGTGCTTGCTATTTAATGCACCACTAATTTTAATAAAAGTCTGTACCCTCGGGTTCATACGCCGCTCCATGGGTGCTGTGTCCGAAGCTTCAGGCTTTGCTTTCCCCTTCATGCTTTCCTTACCGGCATAAATAATGGTTTGATTACGACCTCTTTCTTTAGCCTGATAAAGTGCCTTGTCTGCATAACTGACAAGACGTTCGGGCAGCCTGATATTTTTATTTGTAGGGTAAGTCGCAATTCCCAGACTTACTGTAATGCCCAGGTTCTTTTTTCTAAATTTGAAAACGTGGTCGCTCACAAGATTGCGGATTCTTTCTGCTTTAATATAGGAGTCATTCTGGTCCGTATGAGGAAGCAGTATGGCAAATTCTTCCCCTCCATACCTTACAACTTTATCTGTGTCGCGAACGTTCTTTAAAAGAATTTCTGCAAGTTCGCACAGCATACTGTCACCAGCCTGATGACCATATGTATCATTAACCGCCTTAAAATAATCTATATCAATCATGATGCAGGACAGCGGGAACCTGTATCTTTTGGACAAACTATATTGCTCCCTGAGAACCCTTCTGAAAAACCTGTAGTTATACAGACCGGTCAATCCGTCTTTATTAGAAAGCTCTTTGAGCTGCACGTTTGTACTGTCCAGTTTTTTTAACAGGCCTTTTATCTTTTTGTTTAGCGCCGCCAGCTCCCTGTTCTTTTCTTCAGTATTCTGAACACTAAAACGAAGCTCATCCTCTTTTGTCTTCAGGTGAAACATTAGATTATTAAAATCTTCTCCTATCTGAAGAATAGGATCCCCCTTTGTGGCCTTTTTATAGACCTTGCACTGCTGACAGTCGCCGAACTTTTTTGCAAATTCCCCCTGGGGTTCACCTTCGCAGAACGTCCCTGAGACCTGCCAGCACCGGAGATTGGGAGATTTGTAGGAAGGACACTCGGTGTTGCTGCAGTCCAGTTCTTCCCAGCATTTAACCAGCTGAGTATTATTAAAATGATACCAGTCTTTATTGCTTAAAGCATTTAAGAGCAGAGACCGTATTTCCATTGAAAGCTTCTTTGTATGATTACCCATTGCCCCTCCCTGCAATAGTCAGCCTCACAAACCCGCATTGCAAACTACTGCTAAGATGATAAGTGTTTTAGTGACTCAAGCACCAAACTCTGACAATTGTCAGCTGCCGCTTTAAGGTCCCACCTCCGCCTGTCACGTACCCCCGCTGCATTGCTTATTCCCCTCATCTCAAAAAAAGGAGTTTTATACAATGCACAGACGTGAGCGATTGCAGCCCCTTCCATATTCTCACAAATTCCCTGGAACCGGCTTTCCAGTTCTCTTGCCCTTGAAGGACTGCCGGATGCAGAAGACACTGTAACAAAAGGACCCTGAGCAACTTGCAGTTGGAAAGAGTTATTACTTATTGTTTTAATCATTTTTTTACAGAGCCTGCTGTTAATCGGAAATTCGTTGTAATATTTTTTTTTGCCGTGCTGCACCAGAGGGATTGCTATCTTTTCCATTGAGCTCCATCCATTCTTTTCGATTACGCCATCATCTCCAAGTATTTCTTTTGAAGCCACGGCAATATCTCCATTTCCGAGCCCGGAGCCGGAGTAGGCACCGGCTACACCAATATTAATAACCCCGTCTACCGGGAATCTGTCTATAATGCATGTAGCAGAATGTGCAGCATTAATTTTACCGATCCCTGTATTTGTCAGGATAACGTCAACCCCTGACAAGGTGCCCTGATACACCTTCTTGCCGGCAACCGAGCTAACAGAGACTTTTTTCATGGCTGCACGGATCGTGTTTGACTCAAACGGCATTGATGATAAAAACGCTAGGAACTTCATATATATGCAGTATTATAGTATAAATTGATTCTTATCTCAGAAATAATTGTAATAATATTATAATAAGTCCTAAGTAAAAAGAGGGGTCAACAATTATTCAAAAGCAGTTTTGGGTAACTTTCCTAAGCAGATGCGTTACTGCTGAATTATAATTTTAGCCCTCAAACAAGTTTATTCTGTAATTTATATGAGTAATTATTAAGATAACAACTATGTCTGATGCCTGGAAAATTGTAGATCTTTTATTAAGCAAATATTCTCATCCGAAAATAGCACTTATCTTCAGCAATCCGCTTGAGCTTCTTATCGCAACAATTCTCTCCGCTCGGTGCACCGACATTAAAGTGAATGAAGTTACTAAAAATCTATTTAAAAAATATAAGAGTGCCAAGGACTATGCAGTAGCTGACATCAGAGTATTCGAAACAGAAATCAAGCCGACAGGCTTTTATAAGAATAAAGCTAAAATGATTATTGAGTGCGGCAGGATGCTCATAAATGACTTTAAAGGTAAAGTGCCCGACACCATGGAATCGCTGACCCTGCTGCCTGGTGTGGGCCGAAAAACTGCAAATGTCGTTCTCGGTGGCGTCTTTAATAAACAGGTCATGGCTGTAGATACACATGTACTCAGGGTAACGAACAGGCTTGGGTTAGCCAATTCCCAAAAGCCTGATATTGTTGAGAGAGAGCTCGTTGATCAGGTGCCGGCGGGAAAACTGACCTCCTTTAACCTGGCCCTGATCCTTCACGGCAGAGAAACCTGCAAAGCAGTAAAACCGAAATGCCCTGAGTGTATTCTACTGAAACAATGCAGTTGGCCTGACAAGACATCATGAAACACAGAGTCTTATCATTGATATTAACAATTGCATTTATTTTAAAAAGAAAGAGTTTAGCTGATGCTTATGGACAATGAATTCTGCTCTGCATTTAAGGGAGATATTATTGGTAAAGAAATAATCTATCTGGACTCTGTTACGTCTACTATGGATGCAGCAATCGAGATAGGCCGAGGAGGGGACAATTTTGATGGAACAGTCATTGTTGCTGATGTTCAGACCGGGGGCAAGGGGAGGTTCGGAAGAAAGTGGATATCACCAGCAGGTGTTAATCTCTACTTCACGGTCCTGCTGAAACCGGATTTTCGTCCTGAGAATGCTTCAATGATAACCATTACGGCTGCAGTAGCTGTAGCAAAGGCTATAAGACAGTACCCCGGACTGAAGGCTGAAATAAAATGGCCCAATGACATTTTAGTGAAAGGCAAAAAAACCGCCGGCATATTAACGGAAATGAAGTCCGTCGCAGGACTGATCGAGCTGCTTGCTGTAGGTATCGGAGTAAATGTGAATATGACATCAGAAATGATGGTAAGTGATATTAGAGACATTGCAACTTCACTGAAACTGGAACAGCATGAGGATGTTAACAGAATAACGCTTTTCAGGGGGATACTGTCGGAACTTGAAAAGTACTATAAAATTCTCTTAAATGGTAATAAAGGGGCTTTAATTAATGAGTGGCTTAGTTTAAACTCGACTATCGGCAGGAAAGTCATGGTCAGAAACCAGGATTCGGTGGAAACAGGCGTAGCCGAAGGACTTAGCGATCAGGGCGCACTGATACTCAGACTTGAATCAGGAGAAACCAGGACTATCAACGCAGGAGATGTTACGATATTATAAAGGGCACTGGAATCAACTTGAGATATTTCCAGCAGCTATAATTCATTTAATATTACGGCAACTCTGGAAAAACCCGGCCCTTTTATCATTATTTTATGCTTCTTTTAATTGATATAGGCAACTCAAACACAACAGTGGGCTACTATGTCTCCGGCGGGATTAAGTTTACATTAAGACTTAAAACAGATTCAGACAGGCTTATTGACGGGATCAATAAATATATTGAGCAGCATCATATAGAATCTCCTTCAGGTGCCTCAGTATGTTCAGTAGTGCCTGACAAGTCCCATCAATTAATATCAGATTTAAGAAAATCATTCAATATAAATCCGGTCATTGTGAATCATGAAACTGACACAGGTCTTCAATATTCAATAGATTATCCGCAGGGACTGGGAGCAGACAGAATAGCGAATGCCGTTGCTGCCAACAGGCTGTACTCTGGAGACTTGATAATAGTCGATTCCGGAACAGCAACTACATTTTGCGTAATAACCTCTGAAGGAGAATACAGGGGCGGGGCTATAATGCCCGGGCCCGGCATGTCCGTCGATGCATTATTTGAAAGAACATCAAAATTGCCAAAAATCGAGCTTGGCCCTGTAAACAGTGCTATAGGCAGGAACACTGACGATAATATCCGCGCAGGCATTATTCTGGGCCATGCCGGAGCAGTCGAGAAAATTATAGGAGAGATAAAGCAGGAACTGGAATGCAAACCAGCCGTGGTTTTAACAGGCGGGTATTCAGACATGCTAAAATCTTATATAAAGGTTGATTACATTAACCCGGCGCTCACTCTTGAGGGGCTCAGAATTATTCATGAAATGAATTCATAAACAGCCTGACTAAAAACGGCTGGAACACTAGCATTATTATAATAACCTTAATTTAAGGAGGTTTTCATGAAAGTCGAACGCATTTTATTCCCGACAGATTTTTCAGATGGATCTGCCAACGCTCTTACTTATGCTGTTGATATGGCAAAACACTATAATGCAAAGTTATATGTCCTGCATGTTGTCTATGACATCAAAAGGGCCGCAGGACTGAGCATCCCCCATATATCGTCTGACGAGCTTTATGCGGACTTGAACCAGTGGGCAGTAAAAGAATTGGAAAAATCATGCATCGAAGAAACCAGGAGCCTGGCCAACGTGGAAAAAGTTGTTGTACAGGGCATACCCTACGAAGAGATAATTGACTATGTTAATAAAGAAAAAATCGATATGGTTGTTATTGGCACATACGGCAGATCAGGTCTGGACAGGTTTATTTTTGGAAGCACAGCTGAAAGAGTCGTACGAAGAGCACCTTGTGCGGTATTAACTGTAAGAATCCCGGAGCACAGAAAGTAGCGGCAGCATAAGTAATACTGCTAACAGTATAACCCTGTAGAGAGGAATCGGTTCCCAAAGCACTATTGGTGGTATAGCGAACAAAAGTCATCCCTGGTGACATCAGCACATCTACTTCCTTAACTGTTTAATATAATCAGGCACTTATACCTTGCCCACTCCTCACTATCATGAATCCCGTCATGTCCGAAGTCATAAATCCAGACAGGAATATCTACATATCATCAACTACTTTCAAAACGGAAAGTAAGTTAAAATATAAATGTCACACTAACAATCATGTGGCTTATTACCGATAATAAGGTAAACCACTATCAGATATTATTTACTAAAATAAGCAGGAAACCGACGATGACTTTCAACCGATACATAGCGATATCTTTTTTGTCCCATTTGCTGTTGTTCAGTTTCATTGGAGTGACGCTGGATGTAGCTGATATAAGCAGCCGGGTCTTTAATGTAGAGATTGTCACGCCGCTTGAAGAGCCCCGGCAGGTTAAGAAAAAAATCACAACGCCTGTCCCTAAAAAGAAAGCTCCTGCTGTCATAAAAAAAAGACGCCGTCCTCCGGAAAAAAACATTTCCCGCAAAAGCCTGCCAAAAATTGACAGCACAATGAAACCGGATAGTTTATATGGCAAAGGCTCCTACCTGTCGCCAAAGACCATGGAAAAAACAGAGGGTCCGAAAAAGTCGAATGAGAAGAAAAATGTCGAACCCGGGAGAACAAGTGATCAACCCTCCCTTTCCGCCGGGAAAGACCAGGGCCAGGTCCCTTTAGCCAAAGACG
>PIVU01000215.1 GCA_003354025.1 Nitrospirota bacterium | reverse complement strand
GAGTGACAGCATTATCATAAAGACACATGCAACATCAGCACCAATTGTATCACTGTTTTATAAAGTTGATGACAGGGGCCAAAGCACACTTGATGCTGCAGGTAATCCTCAGGAGTTTGTTCTTAAAACCCGTGAAGGGAAACACAGGAGGCATAAAATAACAAAGTTCAAGGCTCCTCCTGATAGCGATGGACTGACTGCTATTTTTCACAATGTACTGGATAATGAAGTTATAGAGTATCCTCTTCAACGGCAGGCGTATGATCCATTGTCTGCTTTTTACGAAATGTCAACGCGGCATATCGAAGTAGGAACCTCAGAATATATTGATATTTTCGATAACAAAAAGCTCTACAATGCAGAAGTAAAAGTATTAAAACGGGAACGTATAAATGTTCCAGCAGGCAGTTTTGATACAATTCATGTAATGCCTCTTATAAAATCCGAGGGACTGTTCCGTAAAACAGGAGATATTCACCTCTGGGTTACTGATGACGAAATGAAACTGCCTGTCTTATTGACAAGCGAAGCACCCATAGGGAAGTTTAAAGTTATGCTCGTTAACGGGGCCATTAAATAGCATTCTCTTTCCAATACCCTCCACAATACTTCATTCAATATGTTAAAATAATAAGTTCTATTTATCATTTTTACTTGAGGAGGAAAGATGAACATCTCTGTAATAGGCAGCGGGTATGTTGGATTAATCACTGGCGCGTGTTTTGCTGAGTTCGGTCTGAATGTTACCTGTGTCGACAACGATGCTAAAAAAATTAAAGTCCTGAAAAAAGGCACTGTTCCTTTTTATGAACCCGGCCTTGAAGAACTGCTCCAGAAGAACATTGACGCAGGGCGCATGCATTTTACAACCAATATGAGCGAAGCGGTCGATACATCGCTGGTTGTATTTATTGCAGTAGGTACTCCTCCCAAGGGCGACGGGTCTGCAGAAATGAAATTTGTTGAGGCTGTTGCCAAAGAAATCGCAATAAATACAAAAAGCTACAAAGTCATTGTAACAAAAAGCACTGTACCTGTTGGCACCGGAGAAAAGGTACATAAGATCATATCAAAACATCTCAAGGAAGACGTGGGCTTTGATGTTGTATCCAATCCTGAATTCCTCAGAGAAGGCGCTGGAATTGAGGATTTCATGAGACCTAACAGGGTAGTTATAGGCACATCAAGTGATCAGGCAACTGCAATAATGAAAGACCTCTACAGACCGCTTTATCTTATTGAAACTCCGATCGTTATTACGGACGTTAAGACAGCAGAACTTATCAAATACTCTGCAAATGCCTTTCTTGCAACCAAGATATCATTTATCAACGAAATTGCAAACCTCTGCGATAGCGTAGGCGCCAATGTACAGACCGTAGCAAAGGCCATCGGGCTCGACCGTAGAATCGGCCCAAAATTCCTGCACGCCGGTCCAGGCTACGGCGGTTCCTGTTTTCCTAAAGACACCCTTGCACTGCTGCAGATCGGGAAAGAACAAAAGGTGAAACTGGGCATTATTGATGCTGCAGCAAAAGCTAATGAGTACCAAAAACAAAAAACAGCAAAAACAATAGTAACCACTCTTGGCAACATTAAAGGCAAAGCTGTTTGCGTGCTCGGACTTTCATTCAAGCCGAAAACAAATGATATCAGAGACGCACCTTCACTGTTTATTATTGAGGAATTACTCAAAGCAGGCGCGAAAGTTAAAGCACACGATCCTGTTGCAATGAAAGATGCTAAAGAAATATATCCAAAAATTACGTACTGCAAAGATGCATATGACGCAGCGAAGGGAGCTGAGGGCGTCATTATTGTTACTGAATGGAATGAATTCAGGAACCTGGACCTGGCAAAAATCAAAAAGTCAGCAAAAGGCAATTATTTCTTTGACTTAAGGAACATTTATGACCCTGGAAAACTCCGGGAAATGGGTTTCATCTACTACTCAATCGGAAGGCCCTATAAATAACCATATTTATTAAATGAATAAATTGAAAACAAATTCAATATCAGCCTTGACTTTAGGTACTGATTTAATCTACATTATTCCTTATGCGTAAACCATATATAGCAGCCAACTGGAAAATGACCAAGACGATTGAGGAGACTGAAGAGTTTATCAGATCCTTTATACCGCTGGTCAAAGACATAAATGACGTTGATATTCTAATCGCACCCCCATTCACTGCATTAAGTGCTGCTTCCAGCCTGTTAAAAGATACAAATATCAAGCTTGGAGCTCAAAATATGTACTTCGAAGAAAACGGTGCCTATACAGGTGAAATATCACCTCGTATGCTCTTATCCGCCGGGTGCTCCACTGTAATAATCGGCCATTCCGAACGAAGACAGTATTTCCAGGAAACAGACGAAATTGTAAATAAAAAAATCAAACTGGCCAGAGCCAATAATCTTGAAGTAATTCTCTGCATAGGAGAATCCCTTGAAGAACGGGAAGCAAACAAGACTTTCGAAGTTCTCGAAAATCAGCTTGCCGGATCTCTTAAAGACCTTTCACTTGACGAAATCACCATAGCCTATGAGCCTATCTGGGCAATTGGAACAGGGAAAACTGCCTCAAAAGAGCAGGCGAATGAAGCTCATACCTGTGTTCGCGAATGGTTGAGAAAGAACAAGGATGGGGCAGATGATGTCAGAATCCAGTACGGCGGAAGTGTAAAGCCGGACAATGTCGTAGAACTGATGTCACAGCCCGAAGTAGACGGCGCACTTGTAGGCGGGGCAAGCCTCGAAGCTGAAAGCTTTTCAAAGATTGTAGCTGGGGCGGTAAAGAAATAAGAAGGGTTTTACTATAATGTATACAGCAGTAACTATACTTCATATCATAGTTTGTCTATTCGTAATTTTTATTATATTGATCCAGAGCAGCAAAGGCGCTGAAATGGGCGCTGCATTCGGTGGATCAAGCCAGACTCTTTTCGGCAGCAGGGGAGCTTCCACATTCCTGAGTAAACTAACAACAGGAACAGCTATTCTTTTCATGGTTACATCTCTTCTTCTTGCAGTACTTGCTTCAAGACAAAGCTCTGTTATGTCATCAGTACCGATCCAGGAAATCCCTTCTCAGCCAGTGCCTGACACCACTGCAGGTCCAATAACCGAACAGCCCACTGCACCGGGACAGGGAGAAGTTAAAGATGCACCCGCAGCACCTGCAGAAGAGAGCAAGTAGCGCTATCTTAATAAACTCCAGAACAGAATCAGTTACCTATTCCACGCCTGCTTCTTGATTCCTTTGACGCTTTTGTCCACACACACTCAAACCAGACCCTAATATTCCCATATTTTTCTAGCAGTTATATCCTTACCATTAAACTTTAACTACGTGATTACAATCATATAATGCAAAACCATATTGTCCGATAATACTATTAGCTTTTGAAGCTACACATTCAATACAACTAAGATTGTTGTATTCTTGAAAAGGAGGACGATCTTAATGATCGTCCTCTTTTTGATAGGATAACAAAAGATAGCGTACTGCTATACGTAAGAATCCACATTAAGACCTTTACGGGAAACAAACCGGACTGAGCGCCCTCTTCTGTCATAGGTCTCGTTTACAGCATCAGCAGACAAAACAGGCTGAGCCTGACGGGCATTACGGCTATAGGATGTTGTCTCACCTAGATCATAAGCAACTCTGCTGGATTGTGTAACATCAATTATCCTGTCTCTTCCAGGGGATGAGTGTTGCTTTTCTTCAGCAAGCTGAGCATCCGGACGGGCATCCTGGAACCTGTACTGATCAAGCACAGGCCTTAAGAAATTAAGAATATTAAAATTAATTACCGTTGTCATTATTTTCTACTTTTAAAACAACCCGGTGCTGCGAATGATGATACTGCAGGCTAAGATAGAAGATTCAAGAAAGAGTTATGGTCGATGCAAGATATAGCCGGGTTGTAATTCTCTTTAGAAGTCATATATATTTTCGGTGTATCAGTCCTCTTTTAAAGGTTTAATAACGCCTACTATATTTATAGCTATTTTTAATTATAACACCTTATATGCATATTTCAACAGTCTGCAGAGATTATTTTTCTAAATCAAAACATTCTTCACACTCACCCTACTGCGAAGCTAACTATCTAATTAATTTAGTTTTTTCAACATTCCACTCGATAACTACAGCGATCTCAGCCGAACAGGAGAACTACTCAATAATTTATTCAATAATAAAGAGCGGCTCACGAATCGACTCATTGCGGCAGACAGGGCACTTACCGGGCTTTTTAAATCTCTCCCTCTTTGCAAAACTGAACCCGCACTTTCTGCATTCTGCCGGAGTAATGGTCAGTTTACATCCATTTTTCAGAATTGACTTCTGTATATGAGTTAGATGCTCATACACATCTTTTTCTCTTATTTTCACAATTCCTGATATGTCCCTGGAAGACAGCATCTCTTTTTTAAGTGCTGAGACAATTAGCTTGCGAATTGTTTCCGGCCTGTCAGCCGGGACAAATGGTCTTTTTGGTTTCATGGTATGACGGTCCAACTATAAGGGATATTCCCGTTTTACAAACTCCTCTTCACCGTCTTTGTTTTTTACTAATCCGTCCAGCCTTGCATCAAGAACTGCAGTAAGTATTTCCTTGAACAGAGGCCCAGGTTTGTAGCCCATCTCCTTTAATTCTGCCCCGTCCAATTCCGGTTTTACATTTCTTAACGACGTCAAATAAAGTGATATGGATTTCTTCACATCCTTATCTTTTGCTTTGGACATTAAATAAAGAGTAGTTTGAAGAGTAAGTGGCATGAGTGTGTAATAAATCTCCCTTTGTGAAGCACCATCCAGTACTGCAAGAGCAGCACCCGATTCATCAATGCCCTTGAGAATATCACGGCTGGCCATTGGAGGCACATAGAGCCTCTTCAAAACATCGCTCCTCTCCTGAGGCGTCAATTCATCGGTAAGAGCCATGAGAAAAAGATGTGATTTATTGAGCTCCTCTTCAAAGAAAAGAAGCTTGAACCACGCAAATGTCTCCTGAAT
>PIVU01000044.1 GCA_003354025.1 Nitrospirota bacterium | reverse complement strand
CTGATTATTATAGCGGTATCTTCATTCGCATTAATAACCCAGATCACAGTCGAAGAGAGTATAACATCAAACAGGGACGCTGTTTACTCTCAAAAAATCGACAGACTAACTATCGAGTTGAAAAATATTATCAGGGATAATTTCAATGCAATTGAGCGTCTCTTTCTCCAGAATGACGATCAGAAGCATCTGATAGAGGAACATGAGTCGTGGAGTAATAAGGAGGAAAAGGCCGTCAGCATGTACTTTCGCAATCAAATGGCCAGCAGTAAGTTGATATCCTCGATTTCACTTTTCAACCTTGACGGCGAACCTGTTCTTGAAGAAGGTATGTACAAAGGGCCATTATCTCATGAATTCATGTCCGCATCTGGAATTGATAATGAGGAGAAGTGCCCCTGCAAGCCCGTAATGTTTAGTGACTCGCAGTATATATATCTTCTTTATCCCTTCAGTACAAAGCACTCCGTTTTTGCCAAAGGGATTCTGGTTTATCAAATAAGAATCGCAAGTATTATGACTGCCAGCAACCATAATCACAAAATGCAGGACCACATGTTCTACATTATCTCAGAGGGGAGCCCGGTACTCGAATACAGGACTCACGACTCTGAACATTTCAAGGATTATGATACTGCTCATTTAATTGAAACATTTAAGACGAACACTAAAGACGACAGGCTGCCAAATAAAATAGTTACAGGAAGATACATGATGTTCAGTTCATATTTCGAACCCCTTAAGTGGAATCTTACATACATTATTCCTGACCAACTGTATAAAGCCGGGATAGTTGAGTTAAGGAACAGACTCATTATCGCTCTGGCAGTTATCGTCTGGCTGGCAATTGACATTATTTTCATTTTTGCTTACAGAATAACAAAACCTCTCACAAACCTGTCAAAAGCGACAAAAGATATGTTTTTCCAGGACTATGATTCCCCTCTTGAGTTTATAAACAGCAATGATGAAATAGGGGAACTGTACGGTAATTTCGAGGCCATGAGGCAACAGGTAAAACTCCTTACAACAACCGATGGTCTGACAGGTGTACTGAACAGAAGATTTTTTATGATCAACATGGAAAAAGAGTATGCCCGCTTAACACGGTCCGGCGGGAATCTTT
Source organism: Nitrospirota bacterium (assembly GCA_003354025.1). Lineage (GTDB taxonomy): Bacteria > Nitrospirota > Thermodesulfovibrionia > UBA6902 > UBA6902 > Glo-13. The sequence goes on along the minus strand of PIVU01000044.1, from coordinate 20,948 downwards.
GCTGTTTAATGATCGACATAGATAATTTCAAAAAAATCAATGATACGTGGGGCCATCCCTGCGGAGATGAAGTACTGAGAAAGCTGGGCAGTATCATGGTGAATGCAGGCAGAAAATATGACATTCTCGCAAGGTACGGAGGTGAAGAGTTCAGCATAATATTGCCTGACACTGACCTGGATGAGGCCCAGGTATTTGCAGAAAGATTGAGAAGCAGCATTGAGAATTACACAGTAATATTTGATAAGGAAAAGATTAAGATAACCATCAGCATGGGTGTTTCATGCTTCACGGGATTACCGACAGATACTCCTGAAATGATAATTAAAAGGGCAGACGAGGCGCTATACATGGCCAAAAAAACGGGCAAAAACAAAGTCATTATCTACGAGAATCATCGCGAATTCGCATAAAAATAACATCTCTTTTTGAACAGTTATTAAGCTTTGATAATCTTTTTAGCTAATCGTCAGTTCACTCGATTTTACACTCCTTCTTATCATTATCCCTGCACTCAACATTGTGAGAACAGGGTTTAAATATTGCCCATACGATAATAATAGCACCAATGACTGAGACGATTATTTTTGCTGCAGCAGATACAATAACGGGAAAAACAAGGCTGATCAATAGGAGCACCACTCCAAGAGTTATTATGATAGCCTTATCTATGACACATACTTTATGCCAGCAATTGTCAAGCATAATACTTTTACTTCTTTGCCTTGCTATTTAGACCAGCAAGGTGATAAATCGGTCAATATCGTATAGTTCCCGTAACAACGAGAATACCGCCGACTGCCGCAACAATAATCTTTCCAATACCTGTAGTTATTACAGGGAAAACAAGACTGATAGCCAGCAATAATCCACCAAGCACCAACCTTATTGTCCTGTCTAACTGACCAAGATTAGCTTCCATCCCTCCTCCTTCCTTTTCCTTAGGGTTAATCCTTACCTAACCTATTAATTCAATTTTAGTACCTTTACCTCCACATGTCAAATACAATTTTACTATGATAACTAAGCAATTGTATTGGCAGGATTAATTCTATATGAATAAAAACTATCATCAGTTGCTGCACCTCTTATTACATGCTAAAGTTTCATTAATTTAACCCGTTATTAAATGAGTATGGGAAACATGGCAACTAACATGTCAAAGAGCATTTATGACAAGATGCTCCATCAGCTGCAGCCGCTGATATCATTGATCAGGGATTCCAGACCATATCACTGGATTATGGACCATAAGGAGCACATTGCAGCTGCCCTCTATTTTTCATGGATGACAGGATGTTGTTTCTGGGTCTATAAGATCGTAACAATAAGCATAGCAGCGCAAACTACCATAGCCCCAATCACAACAAATCCAAGAGAAGCCAATGTCTACCTGTTTTTCGGAACCTTCGGCTTAGTTTTCGCGTTGCTATTCATTTTCTATCTCTTCAAGTTTATGTACAATATATTCCACGGCGGGATCCAATCCCTCTTTTCTCACCGACTGCATTTATTCGCAACACCGATAACCTATCTCATATTACTGTATTTTGCATTCTCAAACGCAGGCACTATTAAAACATCGGGCATGACAATGTACAATCATGTTGTGCAGCTTGTCCATACTTCCAAACAAAAAGAGATCATAAGTCAGGACCGCTCCAAGGGCCTCCTTGATCTGCTGGACCGCCAATCAAGACGTTAAAACCATACCTGCCTTATCTCATTCCGGACTTCGCCAGGTGCCATATTTCCTTTGCTTTTCAAGCTTCAGTGGCTTAAATTCTTTACTTTCCTGTACAATCAGAGGAATGAGCCTATGCATATTAAACAACTTCGGGAGTTATAATATATAGATGTCACAAGTAGGATACATAACAGCATTTCTGGGAGGAATACTCTCCTTCCTGTCGCCATGCGTCCTCCCTCTCATCCCTTCATATGTATCTTTTATCACAGGAATATCCTTCGAGGATTTCAAGACAGGAGATCAGGCCCGGATCAGGAAGTTAACTATAATAAACTCATCCGCCTTTATTCTCGGCTTCTCAACGATTTTTATTTTACTTGGCGTATCATCATCCTATTTCGGCAAATTACTTGCAGTTTACTATGACTATATCAGAGTAATCGGAGGGATAATCGTAATTACTCTGGGACTTTATGTAATGGGAGTTCTAAAATTAAATTTCCTTGCTTCAGAAAAAAGAGTCCATCTAAAGTCTAAACCAAGGGGATATTTTGGATCCTATATCGTAGGCCTTACTTTCGGCGCCGGCTGGACTCCCTGCATAGGCCCTATTCTCGGTTCAATACTTCTTATAGCCAGTACAACAGGTTCTGCGTGGCAGGGTTTTATGCTATTGCTTATCTACTCTCTCGGCCTGGCCATTCCATTTATGGCCACTTCGCTTGCTATTAATACCTTTCTCAGCCACTTCGGTGCCATAGCAAAATACATGAAAGTCATTATGGTCATCAGCGGCCTGCTGTTGATAGGATTCGGAGTAATATTATTAACAGACAAGGTCTATATACTGTTAAGCGTTGCCCCGGATTTCGGAGTTGAGGAATTGTTGACACACTAGTAGGGGCAGGTCTTGTGCCTGCCCAGGTGTATTTTTGTGTATTGACCGGTATTTGCTTCCTTATCATACAAAAGGGCAGGCACAAGACCTGCCCCTACATTATTCCCCCATAACCTGAATAAACACTTTCCTCGTCCTCGGCCTGTTATCATGGTCAATAACAACAATTTGCTGCCACGTTCCCAGCACAACACTGCCTTCCGAAACCGGCGCTGTCATGCCCGGCCCCATAAAGGTCGCCCTTATATGGGAAAAACCATTATCATCACCCCATGTCTCGGAGTGTCTGCTGTGCATAGTATGCGGGGCAAACTCCTCGAGCTTATCTCTCATGTCTTCATTAAGAGCAGGTTCATGTTCAATAGTTGTAATTGACGCTGTCGACCCTACGGCAAAGACATTCACCAGCCCGTTTCTGATTTTTGATTGCGCAACAGCATCCTGAACTTCACCGGTTATGTCTTTGATGTCCGACAACCCCTTTGTCTCAATATTAATCTGTTTTCCAACAACCATACAGAGCCTCCTTTTTCCCGGAATTATAACAGATCACGTATTATTCCAAATCAGTCCCGGAATGTTAAAATACCAGGATGTCCAAAAACGAACTTATAATAAAAGGGGCCAGACAGAACAACCTGAAGAATGTCAGCCTCAAATTGCCACATAATAAATTCATCACCGTTACCGGTGTTTCCGGCTCAGGCAAATCTTCACTGGCCTTTGATACGATCTTTGCAGAGGGCCAGTGGCGTTTCATCGAGTCTCTCTCAACATATGCCAGGCTTTTTCTTGAGAAACTGGACCGCCCTGATGTTGACTCAATACACAACATTAGACCGGCCATCGCCCTTGAACAGCGCAACTCCGTTAAGAGTTCACGATCAACGGTGGGCACTAATTCTGAAATGTATGACTATCTCAGACTTCTATATGCAAAGATCGCCCGGCCCCATTGCCCAAAATGCGGCAGCGACTTAAAGTCCTGGTCACCCTCCGCTGTAGTCAGGGAGCTCGTTGATAATTACGCAGCTGAAAAAGCTATGATTATCTTTGATTCACATGATACGCCTGAAGAGTTGCAGAAAAAAGGATTTCATAGAACCAGAGAAAATAAAGCCCATGACCACCTGGAAGTTATTCTTGACAGACTCATTATTCGGGACGAACCACGCCTGTCCGATTCTATCGAGACCGCATGGCATCACGGCAACAGGAAAGTCACAATAGAACTGGTCCGTAATCCAGCCGGGAACAGCTTACTCCTTCAATTTCAGGCAGAGCTGAAATGCCATGAATGCAATATTGAAGTTGCGAAGGCGCAGCCTCTTCTATTTTCATTCAACCATCCTCTTGGCGCCTGCCCGGAGTGCAAAGGTTTCGGCAACACACTCGAATACTCTGAAGACGTCATCGTACCCGATCCGGAACTGTCAATCGGGGAAGGGGCCATAGAGCCCTGGAGCAAACCTTCAGCAAGGCGCTGGTACAGGCAGTTCGTTAAAGGCGCAAAAAAAATTGGAATCAGCCTTACTACTCCTTACAAGGATCTTCCAGAGGAAACAAAGAAATTAATATTCGAGGGCACAGTTGAATTTAAGGGCATTAACAATTTCTTTGAAAGACTCGAGGGCAAGAGGTACAAGCTTCATGTCAGAGTAATGTTAAGCAGGTACAGGAAAGCAGTAACCTGCAAGAACTGCAACGGGAGCAAGCTTAAACCCGAAGCACTGGCCTTCACTATAGACGGTTCAAATATCGCCGCACTTTCACATATGTCTATTAAGCAACTGAACTCTTTTTTCTCGGGAATCAAGCTTTCTGATTATGAAATTGAAGTATCGGCTGAAATTTTTCGTCAAATCAAACTTAAGCTGGCATTTTTAAAACGAGTTGGAATTGATTACCTTTCACTTGACAGAGAAACTAAAACCCTGTCTGGAGGCGAGGCCCAGAGGATTAATCTGTCGAACCAGCTGGCGTCCAGGCTTACGGGGACCCTGTACGTACTTGATGAGCCGACGGTGGGACTGCATGCCAGAGATGTTGATAATATTTCCGAAATCCTTAAAGAGCTTTCAGAGTTGGGCAATACAATAATAGCTGTTGAGCATGACAAGTCCATCATCGATTCTTCTGAGTGGATTGTGGAGCTTGGACCAGGCGGCGGTGAGAACGGCGGGGATATTGTGTTTAACGGATCAAGGGCTCAGTTCGATAAAAGTGACACCCTGACATCTCATTACCTGGATGATGTTGATCTTATTCACCTGCCCGATTACAGAAGAAAGGGAAGCGGCCAGTTTCTTTCCGTAACAAATGCCTCAGGACATAATTTAAAAAAGGTAAACCTCAGGATACCGCTTAAAACCCTGACATGTGTTACCGGCATTTCCGGCTCCGGCAAGAGCACCATTGTAAGCGACACTATTTATAATGCTCTGGCCAGGCACTTTAAAGTGGAGTTTCAGATCCCGGGACCCTATGATTCCATCGAGGGATTTGAACATCTGGAAGGTGTAAAAATTATTAATCAGCAGCCCATAGGTAAAAGCCCGCGATCAAATCCGGTCACTTACATAAAAGCTTTTGATCCTATAAGAAAAGTCTTTGCTGATCAGGCGCAGTCTAAGATGCTCGGATACAAGCCGGGGCATTTTTCATTTAATACTGAAGGCGGCCGATGTGAAACATGCAGCGGCGCGGGATATCAGCAGCTGGAAATGTACTTCTTTGAAGACCTGTATGTTAAATGTGAAGAGTGTAATGGCAAAAGATATAAACATGAAATCCTGAATGTTACCTATAACGGCAAAAACATATATGACGTACTGAACCTTACAGTTCACGAGGCGATAGAATTTTTCAGGCGTATTCCCGCCCTTGTAAGCAAATTAACTTTAATGGAATCCGTAGGGCTCGGTTACCTCAGGCTGGGACAGTCTGCAACAACTCTCTCCGGAGGTGAAGCGCAGCGCCTTAAGATATGTGCCGAGCTCGGAGTCCTGAACAGACGGAACTATCTCTACATCCTTGATGAACCGACAGTAGGTCTTCATCCAGACGACATAAAAAAATTGCTGCGGGTTATTAATGATCTGGTTGATGCCGGCAACACTGTTTTATTAGTGGAGCACAACCTTGATGTGATTAAAAGTGCTGACTGGATTATTGATGTGGGGCCTGAAGGTGGAGACAGGGGAGGGAACATAGTTGCTGAGGGCACTCCGGAAAAAGTTGCGAAGAGTAGAAAGTCCTATACCGGTAAATATTTGAGAGAGTATATGTAGTGTTGTTTTATGGGTACGAATATTGCGGGATAAAATATGAACATCGAACATTGAACGCTCAACATCCAACGTTGAATATAAAAGAACTATCCAAAACCAAATATTATAATTAGCTCTTTATTCTTGCTTATTGCCATTCAAAATTCGATGTTGAGCGTTCAATGTTCGATGTTCTTTTTTTCAATGGCCTGCCCCCTTATAAAACCACACTCAATTTTTTATTTCTAATGATCTGATACTGCCCGGTTGACCTAATTAATTCGTTACAGCTATAATAGCCGTCAGGGGACGGGCTTAAAGTTAGAATTTCTTTAACCCTTCAAAACAATTCTTTGTGTATATAACCTGTCAGGAGAGGTGCACTCTTTTGTCAGGATGGGGGACACTTATATGCGGAATAAACTCGTATCTACATTTATGTTCTTTTCTCTATTTCTTCTTTCTATGGCAACTTCATCAACAACTGCAGGGACACCGGATATGATTTGGAAAAATGTAAGCCGCGGAATAAGTAAGACCGACTTTAAAATCGTCAAAATCAATTCTGAAGACCATGATAATGTCTATGTCAGCTCAAGGAAAGCTGTCTATAAGACATTGAATGGAGGAAGATCCTGGGACGAAATATTTTCGTACAGAGGCAGGGGAGGCGGAATAAACACTTTTTCTGTAGCACCATCGGATGCAAATAGTATTTTCGTTGGGACTGATGACGGTCTTTATAGAAGCAGTAACGCCGGCGCAGGGTGGAAAAAGGTCTATTCGGGAATAGGAAAACCGGAGAGTTCGGTTCTCACAGTCGCCGTTTTTCCTTCAAACCCAGACCTAATATACATAGGCACACGTTCCGGGCTTTACAAAACGGATAAGCATGGTAATAACTGGGCGAAAGATAGCATCCTCGGAACCAGGACCATAATCTCACATATTTCCATTGATCCATTTCAGCCAACCATCGTATATGCAGCAGCAAATGACGGCATATATAAAAGTATCGATGGAGGGAGTGAATGGGACAGAGTTTTCTTCGTCAATTATTCCAAGAGCGAACCGGTTGAAGCATTAACTGAACTCGCCAACTTTGAGGAGGCCGAATTACTGACTGAAAATAAAATAAAATCAATTCGATTTGATCCAACAAACAGCAACATTATATATGCCGGGACTTCCGAAGGATTATATATTTCAAACAATTCAGGATCAAACTGGTTTAAGGCAAGTGAGATCGGACTGCTTAGCAGTAACATTCGTGATATAACAATTACCCGGGACAGCCTGATATATGCAGCGACAGATCGGGGCATTTTCCGCTACTCCTTAACAACAAAGTCATGGGTGGCAATTTATAGGGGTCTTACATCGGCAAACATTTATCATCTTGATTCAGTATTGCCGGAACCTGACAATACTATTTCTCTATGGGCAGCTACAAGCAAAGGCATATATAAAACAGTGCCGGACACACAAGAAGTAAACCCCGGGCTTGAAGAACTAGAAACAAAAGACATATTCGGGCAGTTTGCTAATGAACCATCTATTGAAGAAATCCGGGAATCGGCCATCTGGTATGCCGAGGTGCATCCGGACAAAATCAATAAGTGGAGAAAAGCCGCAGATAAAAAAGCGTGGCTTCCGAGCCTGAGTTTTGCATACCAAAAAAAAAGAGACTGGCAAAGTAGTAGCTACTTTTACAGCACTACCAGCCAAAAATATACAGATGATGATATTACTGATGGGAATGACGAAGGCTGGTCGGTCTCACTTTCATGGGATTTTTCCGACCTGATCTGGAGCGGCGATCAAACATCCATAGACAACAGGTCTAAACTGATGGTCCAGTTAAGAGATGACATACTTAATGAAGTGACAAGATTATTTTTCGAAAGAAGACGGCTCCAGATAGAAACGATAACTGCCCCACAGGGGGAGCTTACAGAACGCATTGATAACGAATTGAGACTGCAGGAGTTGACGGCCAACATTGACGCTTTAACCGGATCTTATTTATCCAAAAGGTTAAGGCAGTCAGGGGACATGGGGGCAGGCTTGTAGGGGCGGGGCCTGTCTGCCGTCAGGCAGGCATTGCCTCGCCCTTACATCATCTATAGTCAAACTACAACAAGGTTGTCCCGGTGAATAACTTCATCAGAATATTTATATCCCAGCAGCTTCTCAATCTCTGATGTCTTCTTGCCTTTAATGCTATTAAGGTCTTCTGATGAATAATTGGTTAGACCCTTTGCAATCTTTTTACCATCACGATTTAAGCAACGTATATAGTCGCCCACCTGAAAGTCGCCTTCAACTTTATTAATACCTGATGGCAGCAGGCTTCTGCCCAGGTTCGTCAATGCATTTATCGCTCCGTCATCAAGGTAGATTGCCCCCCTGGAACGGACTCCATAGGCAATCCAGCCTTTCCGCGATGAAAGCCTCTGTTTTTTTGGTTCAAAATGTGTTCCGACTTCTTTACCATTCAGCAGTTTTTCAAGAAGTCCGCTCTTTCGCCCGTTCATTATTACAACAGGAATGCCGTGGTCAACCGCCTGCTTTGCCGCGAGGATTTTTGAATACATGCCGCCGGTGCCTACAGAACTTCCGCTTCCTCCTGCAAGTTTTTCAATGTCATAGGTAATTTTATCCACCCTCTTTATAATCCGGGCACTTTTATACTTTGGATCTTTCGAGTACAAGCCTTCAACATCCGACAGAATAATCAGCATGTCCGCCTCAACAAGACCGGCAACAAGAGCGGCAAGCATATCATTATCACCAAATTTCATCTCATCAATCGCAATGGGATCGTTCTCATTTATAAGAGGAATAACACCGTAGCTCATTAAAGTAAAGAGCGTATTTTTCGCATTAATATATCTCATGCGGTCAGCAATATCATCTCTTGTAAGAAGCACCTGGGCAACTTTCTTATCAAACCTGGCAAAGTTGTCTTCATAAGCCCACATTAAGCTTGACTGCCCGATTGCAGCTGCGGCCTGCTGCAGTTTTATGTCATGGGGTTTCTGCTTTAATCCAAGCTTCTTTAATCCGGCTGCAACAGCACCTGATGATACCATAACAACTTCACAGCCATTATCAACCGCCTGAGATATATCTTTTGTTATTGCACTCAGACGCCGAGTATTCAGCCCCTGCTCTGCTGAAGCAAGAATGTTACTGCCGATTTTAATTACAAGTCTTTTCATAATTAAATGTCAGTGGCAGATAGTTGTTAGAGAAATGATATGGCTAACTCCTTAACTGCTATCTACTCAATATTGCTCTTATGTTCCTGAACTTTCGCTCCCAAATAATTCGCCAATTCTTTAATCCCGTCTTTTGTGACAGCGCAGATCGGGAAAAAATCATAGTGATTATCTTTACAATATTCTGCCAGCCTGTCAAGCCTTTCTCCGCTTCCTTTGATATCCAGCTTGGTTGCTGCTACTGCCTGTGGTTTTTTAATTAATTCAGCGCTGAACAATTCCAGCTCCTTATGGATCTTCTCAAAATTATCAACAGGATCATCTTCCGTCATTTCAGAAATATCAACGAGGTGTAAAAGGACAGAGGTCCGCTCAATGTGCCGGAGGAATTGAAAACCGAGTCCGGTTCCTTTATGTGCTCCTTCAATTAATCCGGGGATATCGGCAATAACAAAACTTTTATACCCGCCATATTGTACTACCCCCAGATTTGGAATCAGTGTTGTAAACGGATAGTCCGCAATCTTTGGCCGTGCTGCTGAGATTGAAGATATCAAGGTGGATTTGCCGGCATTCGGCAGCCCTACCAGACCAACATCCGCCAGCAGTTTCAATTCCAGAAACAGATTCCTCTCTTCCCCGTCTTCCCCTGGCTGTGCAAACCTCGGAACCTGTCTTGTAGCAGTCTTGAAGTGAGCATTTCCAAGTCCACCTCTTCCGCCGTTCGCAGCGATAAATTCCTGGCCGTCATCAGTAAGATCAAATAGAACTTCATCAGTATCTACATCCTTAATCAGAGTACCGGGAGGTACTGTAATAACCATGTTTTTGCCATTTCTGCCATGCATGTCTTTGCCCATGCCGTACTGCCCTTTTTCGGCGCGGTATTGCTGCTGGTGCCTTAAATCGAGCAAAGTACTCATATTTTTTGTGGCCTTTATAATAATATGTCCGCCCCTGCCGCCATCACCTCCGCTAGGGCCTCCTTTAGCAACATACTTCTCCCTGCGAAAGGCCACACAGCCACTGCCGCCGTGACCGGCACTTACATATATTTTTACCTGGTCGATGAATTTCATTGTTTAATAATACACGATTTTGAAGGGTATTGTAGGGGCATTCCTTGTGGGTGCCCTTTCATCAAGTGCCAGACATAACATAATAAGGGCAGGCACAAGACCTGCCCCTACTCGTTTAACCAATAAAAAAAGGCGGGTAAATACCCGCCTTCCTCAATTATTATGTCTTATTGAAAAGTTACGCTTGCGCAGGATATACACTTACCTGCTGCTTTGTTTTGCCTCTGCGCTCGAACTTTATAACTCCAGGTATCAACGCAAACAGTGTGTCATCTCCACCTCTGCCAACATTGTTTCCGGGATGAATTTTTGTTCCACGCTGCCTGACTATTATCATGCCTGTCTTTATGACTTGCCCGCCATACATCTTAACGCCAAGACGTTTAGACTGACTGTCACGGCCGTTTCTTGTACTTCCAACGCCTTTTTTATGAGCCATGCTTATCCTCCAAACTAATTAAGCTGAAATTTTATTTATCTTTACAGATGTATATTGCTGCCTGTGGCCTCTCAGATTCCGGTAGTTTTTTCTCGTTTTCTGTTTGAATACGAGAACTTTTTTGGCCTTCTCTGTTCCCAGAATATCTGCGGTAACCTTAGCGGACTCAATATACGGACTGCCGTAGGAGATGTTATCTCCGTCGGAAACCATCAGGACATTATCAAAAGAAACGGTCTTCTCATCATTGATCTTTTCGATCTTGATTACGTCACCTTCTGAAACCCTGTACTGCTTACCACCTATCTCAAATATAGCGTACATAATATGCCTCCAATGCAAAAGTAGACTACTTTTTTAACATATATTCAGAAATTAAGTCAATTTACCCAAAGCCAATTAATATTATACTGCACAAACTGTTAATAATGTAATTCAGCTGGGAGCAGCAAGACTACTAAATTAAAACCCCAAATTGGTACAATACCCCCATGGCTCGTCAAAGAACCCTTTATCAATGCCAAAGCTGCGGTTATTCCAGTCCGAAATGGCTAGGAAAGTGCCCTGACTGCAACGAGTGGAACAGTTTCACGGAAGAGCAGAGAGTCACAAAACTGAAAAGCCAGAGCGTGGCTGAGCCTGTAGCTCTTCCCGACATTGCCGCTTCACATGGAAGCAGGGTTTCCACCGGAATCCTGGAACTGGACCGCACACTGGGAGGCGGAGTAGTAATGGGATCTGTTGTGCTTATCGGCGGCGACCCTGGAATCGGGAAATCAACACTCACACTTCAATCGCTCAAAGGGTTGACCAACCTGGGAATGGTGCTTTATGTTTCCGGAGAGGAATCTCCAGAGCAGATAAAAATCCGGGCTGACCGTCTTAAGATCGATTCTGCTGACATCATTCTTCTTCCCGAGACTTCGCTTGAAGGAATAATTTCAACAGTCCAGAAGCTTAAGCCCAAGGTATTAATAATTGACTCGATACAGACAATTTTTTCACTGGAGCTTCCGTCCGCGCCAGGTTCCGTAAGCCAGATAAGGGAGTGTTCAACCAAGCTTATGTTCCTTGCCAAAAAAAGCGGGGTCCCTCTTTTTCTCATAGGCCACGTTACAAAAGAGGGCGCCATTGCGGGACCCAAGGTTCTTGAGCATATAGTAGACACAGTCCTTTATTTTGAGGGTGACAAGGGGAACCCCTTCAGAATCCTCAGGGCCGTAAAGAACAGGTTCGGCTCCACAAATGAGATCGGCGTATTCGAAATGCAGGAATCAGGACTTCAGGAAGTAGATAACCCTTCCCAGCTGTTTCTGTCGGAAAAACCTGAAAATGTTCCCGGCTCCGTTGTAACCGTTAGCCTTGAAGGCACAAGGCCGCTGCTGGTTGAGATACAGGCCCTTGTTACAGCATCAAATTTTGGCCAGGCCCGCAGGACAGCTATCGGAGTTGACTACAATAGGATCAATCTCCTTGTGGCAGTCCTGGATAAACGCCTGGGCATGCAGCTCGGGGGAATGGATATATATGTTAATGTTGTCGGCGGTTTAAAAATCGATGAGCCCGCAATTGATATGGGAATAATTGCCGCCATTGCCTCATCATTTAAAAACAAGCCTATATCTTCCGAATTATTCACATTCGGAGAAATCGGACTTTCCGGAGAATTAAGGGCAATCAGCCAGCCTGACATAAGAATAAAGGAAGCTTCAAAACTCGGTTTCAAAAAAGGAATCGTTCCGGTCAATAACAGCAACAGCGCAGAAAGTCATGATATCGATATTATAGGAGCAAAGAACGTTGAAGAAGCTATCGAAATTCTTATGTTTTAGCCTGGCCCTTCTCTTTATAGCATGTGCACCGAAAGTTGCGCCCCCGCCTGCACCCATAATTGAGGAAGAGCTTTCACTGGAAGAAATCATTAACAGGGCCGGAGGCGATGTTGATGTTCTGAAAGCTATTGCGGATATCACAGTTGAGAAAAACAATAAACCCTACGATGTAGTCAGCGCATCTCTTCTGGTTAAAAGGCCGGGCTGGGTACATATGAGAATATACAAATTTGGGATGCTCATCAGAGACTTTGTAATTAAAAACGGTAAGCTCCATGTACTTGCCGGTAAAACCAACAATAATATAAAGCGGCTGGGCAATGAATTTTACGGATCAATATTCTGGTGGGACAATATGAAAGACGGCATGATGCTCGTGGAACAGGATCAATACATTATCAGGTCCGCAAACAGGCAGATCTATCTTGACAAGTCAACTCTCGTACCGCTGCGGCAGATCATTGCTCTTAACGGCAGACAAATAGAAATAACATATGGAGAGGCAGTGCAAAACGAAAGTAAATTTCGATATCCTTCCACCATGCAGATTCAGATCGGGGATTTCACCTTCTCCGTCAGAATAAAAAAACTCCTGAGCAATCCATCACTCGGATCTAATGATTTTCGGACACCTGCAGGAAGTTAATACTATTACTAAATTGGGCGCTAACCACAATAAAACATTGCCAACCCAGCGGTTTTTCTGTTAAAATTAATTACACCCAAAAAACAATATCTTACAAGCTACCAATAAATTATTTGTGTCTCAATTTCATAGGAGGGTAATGTGAATTATCTAAAAACAATCTTCAATGTCTTAACAATATCTTTTATTTTCACTCTGTTAATGCTTCCGGGTGTATCAAGTGCAGGTGGAATCTGCGATATTAACCCTGACGGCACATATATTGACGCCGAGGACTTTACCGGAACAATAGCTCAGGGAGCAGGCCCGCTCTCTGTTGATACTGCACAGGGCGGTTATTTCGGAACCGGTTACCTGGACAGTCCCGGAACCGGCGGCAGCGGCAGCTGTCCTGCTGTAAGTGAAGGAAAGGAATACGAGGTCAACTTTCCTGAACCCGGAATATATACCGTATGGATAAGGGCATATGCCTCAGACGGATCATCAGACTCCCTGTTTATAGGAGTAGACGGCACTTGTGCAGGGTCTTTGAATTCAAAAGGAGTATATGGTCAGTGGATTTGGACAAAGAGCATCAAGACCGGTGTAAATACGATAAACGTTGACTCGGCAGGGCTGCACAAGATAAACATCTGGATAAGGGAGTCAGGGTTCAAGATAGACGGAATATACGTTACAGCAGGTTCAGAGACGCCGACGGACAGCTCCATTGACCCTTTTTGCTTTGGTCAGTTAATGATCAATGAAGTATTTCATGATTTAGACAGCATTCCCAATACCCTAACCATTATCGGTGAGAACTTTGATAATGGCGATGCTCCTGCAGTAGCTTGCGGAGGTGCTGCAGCGCCGTATACAGCTACAAACTGTCTACTGACCGGATCAGATCGGATCGACTGCTTAATGCCGGAAGGCATTCTAATTCCCGGGGACTATAACCTGATGGTTTCTACGGGCGGACATTCCATGCAGTACGATGAATATGATCTTACGATAGGGGCAGTCGGGCCGGCAGGACCTCAGGGTTTACAGGGAGATAAAGGAGATAAGGGAGATCCAGGATCACTACAACTGGTAAACAAAAAGTGTCCGTCAGGGGAGGCCCTGATCGGTTTCGACTCGAACAGCGAACCCCTATGTCACACGTTAGCCGATTATGACGGCGACGGATACACCGTCGCCGAAGGCGATTGTGAGGACACAAAATCTTATGTCAATCCCGAGGCAACCTGGTCTTCTCAGAGATATCGGTCGCAGGATGGCAGCTTGACTCTTGACCGGAATTGTGATGGAACGGAAGAGAAGAGGTGGCCGGCACTTTACGCCAATGGCGCTTGGCCCGACGCATGCACAAGTGGATGGGGGAAAGGTACTATACCGGCGTGCGGGCAACGGGGGCAGTGGACTGATCGGAAACGCTGCGGAATTATTAACACCTCATGCTGCGTGGATGATAAGGATGGAGACGGATTAATGGAATGGCAATATCAAGAGTGCAGATAACATCACAAAGGAAAACATGCACTGCTGTCATTCTGTTGAAGAGTGCGAGACCGGTCATCATTGTTTACTGATTATGGATTGATGGGACAGCAATTCACAGAGCGGTGTTCTATTTGGAACACCGCTTTTTTATTGTTCCCTGTTGAATTATTCGTCACATCATTTGATGGACTGAGACTATTGTAAATGGGGCTCTGCCCCAAACCCCGGATCATTCTTTTTTGCGCCAAAAAGAACGAACCAAGAAAAGGCGCCCCAAAGAGATTGCTTAATTTCCTACATATTCAAGACTTCCCGCTAAATTAAAAAAACTCGGTCGTACCTCCCTCAGACAGTTTTTAATTCTTAACGCGTCCAGTCCTGAATATTCCGGAAGCAATCAAAAAGGGAGGTTAAAGACAAAGATGAAAGACTAAAAGACAAAAGCAAAAGACAACGACCAACTGCGACTCTCCTTCAAAAAGGAGAGAGCAGTACCCCTCCCCTTTAAGCGATTTCAGGTGATGAAGGAAGCTGAAGGGAAAAGAATTTGTTCATGTTTGAGCGAAGCGAGTTTGAACAAATTCCCCGGAAGCTGGATGAGGAACCGCCCGGAAATCTCTTGGGGCGCCTTTTTCTTGCTTCGTTCTTTTTTGTGCGTACAAAAAGAATGACGCGGGGTTTGGGGCAGCGCCCCATTTATAATGAATAATGCTGTTGACCGCTTACTCGAAAACTTCAACTCCCCATCTTAAGCACATCCAAAGCCATCCCATGCAACCTCTCATTCCCCGCCGCAAGCAAAGGCGTCGACTTCTTCACCCCTATGCTCACACGATCAATACTATCCCCTTTAAGATCAGTAACAATCCCCCCCGCCTCTTTAACAAGGAGATACCCCGCAGCAAAATCAAAACTCCGCGAAGGACAGGGAACGGTAAACACACTCAGCGCACCCTGTGCAAGAAAAGCCAGATCAAGAGCAGTAGACCCAAAGCACCGCGCCCTGTCAAACATGGACAGCAAAGGCATAATCGCCGCTATGTCTCTACCGGGAACCTGTGCTTCATAGGCTATAACCTTTGTATTATCATCTTCCTGAGTTTTGATCGGCGATCCGTTCAGAAAACTGCCTTTACCTTTTTCTGCTGAAAACTCATCACCATTAACCAGGTTTACTATATACCCAATTACGGTATCACCAACAGTATCTCCATTTACCAGTGCAATTGATGTCGAAAATACCGGCACACCGGTCAGCGCATTTCTGCTTCCGTCTATGGGATCAACAAGCAAACGCGGCCCTCCGCCAAAGAACTCTTTGACTCCGCATTCTTCTGAAACAAGCGTAATCGGCACTTTGAGCTTCTGCAGCTCCTCAATAATAATATCCTCCGCTCGCTTATCTATTGGATGTGTAATATCGCCGCTGGCGCCTTTACCCAAAGGACCACCTTTCAGCAGTTCACCAAGATGCCCGGAAATTTCCTGCTTCAGTAATTTACCGATATGTTTTATGTGATTTATGTCCATAAATTTAAAAGTAGTCTTTACCCTTGAACCCTCGAATCCTTGGCCCCTGGGACCCTTTCTTTACATACTCATTAACCTTCTCAAGTTTAAATGATTCATCATCAAGAACACCATGTATAAAACTAATGATCTTTCTTCTGCTTTCATTTGTGACCTCAGGATAAAAAACAGGGTTTGCAACCACTGCTCCCCTGAATGCATAAAAGGGCGCCGCAACTTTAAATAGATCGTGATCTCCGGTGGCTCGAATATATTCCTCGTAAAACATATTCAGCGCTTCAAGATACGCCCCTTTTACTATTCCGTATTCATTAATAGAAAAGAAAATATAATTGATTGTCAGCGCCGTAATGTCATCAACTGCATCACCCCAGGGGCCCCTGCTCCTGTCAAGAAGAATAAACTTCTCATCATCCTGAAACCAGATATTGCCCGGATGAAAGTCACCATGCACCTGGCAGAGCCTACCCGTCATAGGTCTCAGCCTGGCCCTCCAGTCAACACACTTCTTTTCAATGTCCGCCATCTCTTCATAGGAGACCGCACCATCAGGGTATGTGTCAAATACACCCATCAGACATTCGCCATGACCTATTGTGTCTCTAACTTTTCGCAGGTAGAGCTGGCGGGATTCTCTTTTTACGGCGTGAATCTTTGCCAGATATGATGTCATTGATTTAATTCTATTAATATCATAGGATTCAAGAGCATCCTTTCCTGCCATGGCCGCAAGATCATTAAAATAATGTTTACCCTCGGCCTGCTCCATTAACAGGTAGTATTCCCGTCCTCCGCCAATCGATTTTATTGAGCCGTCTTCCATCTCCGAAAGCACATCCAGCGCCTTGACATGATCGGGAAGTTTTTTGAATGTATCAAGGTCGAGCAGGAAAACCCCTGCCCTGTCCGCCGGGTAATCGTGCTCAAGGCCTTCGGGATAAAGACCTTTTACCACAAATGTCCTTGCTTCTGTTTTTGATTTTACTTCAATCAAAAACCCGGCGCCCTGAACACCTTCCCCGAGCTTGCTGATATTCACATCAATGACTTCTCCCTCAAACAGCTTTCTAACATATGCTTCAATGCTTTTCTTGTTGATCATTTTATTCTCTTTAAATTATCCCCTCTTTTTCTAAGAGGGGAACATAGTTAAAGGACCTTTTTCACACTTTCAGCTATCTTCATGTTCATTCCCTTCAATGACGCTATATCATCAACAGACGCCTTTCTGATTGCATCAATACTGCCAAAATGTTTGAGCAGCGCAAGTCTTCTGATTTTCCCAATGCCATTAATTTTTTCAAGCGGTGATGAAAATGTTCTTTTTGATCGGAGCTTCCTGTGGTAACTGATCGCGGACCGATGCACTTCATCTCTGATCTTCTGAATAAGATGTGTCGATGCCGACATGGGGTCAAAATATACAGGCATCCTCCTGCCCGGCAGATAAACTCGCTCAAGGTCTTTGCGCACTCCTGATTCGCTGCTCTTTGAAGACTTCTTTTTTGCTTTTGCTATTGCGGCAATTTCCAGGGGGAAACTAAATGGCTTCATCGCTTTCAGAGCAGACTCCAGCTGCCCCCTGCCTCCGTCAATGAGCAGCAGATCCGGCACTGTTCCATTATTCTCAGAGAGAATGTTTAAATACCTTGATACTACTTCACCCATCATTGCGAAATCATCAATACCTTTGACTGTTTTAATTTTAAAGAGTCTGTATTCATCTTTGCTGAATCTTCCGTCATCAAAGAACACCAGGGCCCCCACCGCCTCCGAGCCTGATATGTTGGATATATCTATTGCCCCTATTCTCCTGGGAATCATTTCCAGGTTTAGAAGTTTCTTAATATCCAGCAGTGTATCGTCAACCCTCGTCTCTTTATGCCTGTTAAAAGCATACACCGCATTATCATCAGCCATTTTCAGGACTTGCTCTTCTGCTTTTTTCTTCGCGTATGAAAGTCGTACCGACTTACCCCGCCGGCTGCTCAGCCACTGTTTTTGTGTGGGCATGGCTGCTTTAATCGGGAGTACAATTCTGGGCGGCAGCAGCAGTTCTTTAGAATAAAACTGCTGGACAAAGCTCTCAATCAGTTCATTGGACGTCCTATCATCCAGTTTTTTAAAAAAGAAATCCTTCTGCCCGATAATAGTGCCGTTTCTGATAAACAGCATATATATTGATGCCTCCTGCCTCTCCCTGTACAGCCCTATGACATCAAGGTCTCCCAGTTCCGGAGCAATTGCCCCCTGAGATTCCCATGCTTTTTCGAGAGCATTCAGCCGGTCCCTTATTTTGGCGGCTTCTTCGTAATGAAGATTATCGGAGCAGGTCTTCATTTTTATATGAAGATGAGAAAGGAGCTCTTTTTTTTCACCCACAATGAATGATTTAACTTCATCAACAATTCCGAGATACCTGTCCCTGTCCTGCTTTCCCCTGAGAGACCGGCCGCATGGCGCAAGACAGCGTCCCATCTGAAATTGCACGCAGGGGCGGAAGGGTTTCTTTAAATTATACCTGCACAAACGTATAGGAAAATTGCGCCTGATAAATTTCAGCATTTCCCGCATGGAGCCGGAAGGCACATAGGGCCCGAAATACAGGGCGCCGTCTTTAACTATTTTCCTGACTACTTCAAGTCTTGGCCATTCTTCGCATACCGTAAGCTTGAGATAGGGATAATTCTTATCATCCCGCAAAATGATATTGTAGGGCGGTTTTGTTTTTTTTATGAAGTTGGCTTCCAGGACAAGGGCTTCAAGCTCATTGGCAGCAACAATATAATCAATGTCCTTGATTTCCTGCACCATTTTTGACTTCCTGTTATCAAGTGCACTGGAGTTTTGAAAATATGACCTTACCCTGCTGCGAAGGTTTTTGGCCTTCCCAACATATAACACTCTCTCCTTCGCTCCCTTCATAATATAAATCCCGGGAGATGAAGGGACCTGCTGAAGCTTGTCTCTGAAACCCATAAAATGATTATAACTTAAGAGGGAAAGGATATCTCACGATAAGAGCGCCAATGTTTTTTTGTAAATATGATCTATATCATATGCGCCAGATAAATATAGGGATAATATTAAGTTACTGTTCGCCCCTATAAGTCGTTGCGGCTCTGAATACCTATCGAGCCCAATGGGCCGCTTCGACTTTTCCTATTCTTTGTTCCGTACTATTTTACTAATTATATATTGCCGTCTGCCTGTTTAGAGTTTTCCTGTTAACAGCATTTCTTATTGATGTCTCAAGCTGTGAAATGTTGAGCGGCTTCAGCAGGAAATGATTTGCCCCTTTTTTCATTGCATCACAGACCCTAACCGGGTCGGCATGTGCCGTCATAACAATCATGGAGATATCCTTATTGTCTGACCGTATTGCTTCTATCATTTCATTGCCGTCCATTTCCGGCATCATAAGGTCACACAACATGACGTCTATATTTTCATTTGCATGTACTATATCAATCGCCTCCCGTGCATTTGAGGCCGTATATGTTTCATAACTGTCCGACAAAAGACGTGAAAGTCCGTCGCAAATTACTTTCTCATCATCTACTATTAGAACTGAAGGCTTCATAGTAATTCCCTTTCAATAACAGGTTTACATTTTCTTTATAACTAGTGACTTAATAAATAGCAAATACAATACCAGCACGTAACTATCTGAATTATATGAGACACACTAATCAATAGAGGTCTATCGACTATGTCAAAACAGTGATTTCGCCATGTCATAATGACAAAACAATGACAGATCGGTAATTATGATAAGCGTAAGATAGTTAATGCTGAATCGAAGGATATTGATCCTGTTAGCCCACATATTATTTGACATGACATAACACATAATTTTAAACTTCACACGAAGACAAAACAGAAGAGGTTTTATATGGATAACTCGGCAAAAGATCCGGCAAAAATACAATCAATGTTTTCAACCATAGCCCACCGCTATGACTTTCTAAACAAAGTTCTCAGTCTTGGTGTAGACCGGTATTGGAGAAAATTTGCTGTAAATCAGCTGCCTACCCTGGAAAGTCCGGTGTTTCTTGATGTTGCAACCGGGACCTGTGATGTAGCTCTTGAAATAATCAGGAGACATTCCCGGAACACAAAAGTTGTAGGCGTGGACTTCAGTGAGGGAATGCTTAAGCGGGGCAAGGAGAAAGTCAAACAGGCTGGCCTTGAAAACAGAGTCGATGTACAATTTGCCGATGTTACAGATCTCCCGTTCGATGACAACTCCTTTGATTCATCAATAATTGCTTTTGGAATAAGAAATGTTCGGGAATATGAAAAGGGATTACGCGAAATGGGCAGGGTTGTAAAAAGCGGGGGCAAGGTCATAATACTGGAGTTTACAAGCATCCAGCATCCTCTTTTCAGAGCACCCTATAAATTCTACATTACGAAAGTACTGCCTTTTATCGGAGAAGTTATTTCTGGAAAAAAAGGCGCATACAAGTATCTTCCATCATCAATGCTAGAGTTCCCGGGGCCTGATGAATTCAAACAAGCCATGGAAAGAGCGGGATTAAAAAATGTCAGGTACCACCGTTTAAGCCTTGGAATTACCGCAGTACATGTAGGCACCGTAGAATAATGGTTACTTTTGTAGTACATGAACACCATGCACGTAATGTAGGGGCGGGTTTGAAACCCGCCCCTACAATGTAAACGGAAACCCTGACTACAATGAACACTCCCGAATTGCTAAAAAAAGGCCTGGATGAATTAACCATTCACTATTCAGATAGTCAGCTAGATGCCTTTATGACTTATCTGGCTGAGCTCAAAAAGTGGAACAAGGCCTATAACCTGACTGCCTTAAAGACCGACAAAGACATCGT
>PIVU01000214.1 GCA_003354025.1 Nitrospirota bacterium | reverse complement strand
GCTCCATGATAGTCCGGTGGCACATTATATTGTTTCATGTATTTTTGGTAGTACAATGCTGTTCCCTTATATGTCAGCTGGGGAGTCCAGAGAGTTGCGGTCACTAGATAGTCTGCTGCATTGCCTGCCATGGTAATAAATTTATGGGATGTAAATCCGCCTGCAGCGCCTATCAACAGAGAGTTGATTTTTAATTCACGTATTTTTCTAACCAGGGAAGCCCCGTCTTTAAGATAGGAAACCATATAGATCACGTCAGGCTGGTCATCCTGTAATGGCCGGAGCAGTTTTTGGAAATAAGAGGGCCCCTGCCTCTCTTTATGGTAGGGAATAATCCTGCGGATCTCTATGTCATGTTCCCTGCAAAACCACATCATCTGCAATGCTCCTCCGCTGCCGAAAGGACTGTTTTCATATACAATTGCGATTGAGGCAGGTTTGATTTTTTTCAGTAAGAGTTC
Source organism: Nitrospirota bacterium (assembly GCA_003354025.1). Lineage (GTDB taxonomy): Bacteria > Nitrospirota > Thermodesulfovibrionia > UBA6902 > UBA6902 > Glo-13. Next base: position 4,584 of record PIVU01000214.1, on the reverse strand, counting down.
TTCCACCCCTTTTGCATATTCCTTTGCCGGGGGGTTAAGTCTGTAAACGTTTTTCCATTTCCTTTGTGTAATTCTGTCATCGGCAGCCGTAGATACCAGAAAAGGTCTGTTGAGTTTATCGGCCATTCCCGCGGTGTATACAGTATTACTGCTCGCATAACCTCCTACGAGCATGAGTGCACCACTCTTCTTTACAAGATTGGTAACAGCTTCTTCGCCCGATTTGCGCTTACCACCGTCATCTGCATAAACCAGTTTTAAAGGTCTGCCCTTGATTCCGCCGCTATTATTAATAGTTTCAAGGGCCATAGTATGAGAATTCCTCATCATTTCTGAATAAGTAAATCCCTCCCAGTGCATAACGCCTATAACAATGGGATCGGCCGCGTTGGATGCCGGAGGCAGGGACAGAGCGATAATTGCTGAAATAATAATAAGAAAAACAGTCAAGGGATGAGTCAATTTTGAACTTAGTACCATAGTATCTCCCCTGTTCAACTAAATGAACAGGCATAGTTCAAGAATCTGGAATGAATTATTTGATTTGAATGATGATGTAAATATTGTATTCCATAATGGAAGATATGAATATCGGTAGTTATAAGTTTTTTTGTGTAGGTATTGTCCTACAAATAAAGTACGTGGACCATACTGCTGATTCTGCTAGTCGTGTTCAGGGTAGAGTGTTTACGAGACTGTCTAAAATGGTGGTCCCACATCGGCCATTCTAGCCGTTGCGATATATGTTTTTGCAGTTTGAGCTCTATTACTGTTAAAATTTTATTCAGTCTGTAAGTTGTTTGCTCACATAAAAATAACCAATTAGAAGGAGTTTATAATAATGAAAAAATATCATGTATATGGAATCGGTAATGCATTAGTTGATATGGAGTTTGAAGTCGAGGATGCTTTTTTTAAGAAATATGAAATCGAAAAGGGTGTAATGACTCTAGTCGATGAGGAGCGGCAGCATGAGTTGATCGGACACCTTGATGCCTTTGAAGGGAAAAAAGCGAGCGGTGGATCTGCTGCCAATACCATAATTGCAGTTAATTATTTTGGAGGCAACTCTTTTTATTCCTGCAAAGTATCAAACGATGAACTGGGTGATTTTTATGTTAATGACCTTAAAGCTGCAGGCGTTGATTCAAATGTTGGCGACGGACGCAAAGACGGGATAACCGGCAAATGCCTCGTAATGGTAACACCAGACGCTGAACGCACCATGAATACATTTCTTGGAATTACCGAAACTTTCTCTGTTGATGAACTGCACCAGGATGCAATGCGTGATTCTGAGTATCTGTACATTGAAGGCTATCTTGTTACATCGAATACAGGCCGCCATGCAGCAATCGAAGCACGCAAAATAGCGGAAGAAGCCGGTGTAAAAACAGCGCTTACTTTTTCCGACCCTGCCATGGTCCAATTTTTTAAAGATGGCCTGAAGGAGATGATTGGTAATAAAGTCGACTTGTTGTTCTGCAATGAAGCGGAGGCCAAAAGCTGGGCCGGCACAGATGATCTTAAACAGGCTATCGAGTCCATAAAAACGATAGCATCCACATTTGCCATTACTCTTGGAAGTAAAGGTGCGCTTGTCTATGACGGCCAAAATGAGATTGAAATTTCCTCACATCCTGTGAAAGCAATCGATAGTAACGGTGCCGGTGACATGTTCGCTGGTGCATTTCTGTATGGCATTACCCATGGTCACTCGTTCTATGAAGCAGGCAATATAGCAAGCCTTGCTGCGGCAAAAGTAGTGAGCCAGTTCGGCCCGAGGCTGAATGCGGATGAGCATAAAGATATTCTGGGAATTGTTTTGGGGTAATTGTTGAGGCGGTTAACAGGAAATAGGAGTTAACTACAGCATCAAATCATTCTCTATAGCATACTTTACCAGTTCAGCAGTGCTCTTCATCTCCATTTTATGGAGTATGCGCACTTTATAGGTGCTTATGGTTTTTACGCTTAAGCAGAGTTTGTCTGCGATTTCACCTACTTTACTCCCTTTGACTATCATTGAGAATATTTGGTACTCCCTGTCGGACAGTGTTTCATGAAGAGGGCGTGAATCTTCGGGCTTTAAATCAAAAAGCAGTTTTTCTGCAACGGTAGCATTTATGTAATTGCCTCCTGAAGATACTTTCTTTATAGCTTCCATCAGTTCACGAGATGCCTTCCCTTTTGTTAAATAGCCTGAAGCGCCTGCCTTGATTGCGCGTATTGCATACTCGTCTTCAGGGTACATGCTTAATACAAGCACCCTTAGTTTCGGCTTCAGAGTTTTAAGCTGTTTTAACGTATCAAGCCCGCTCATCCCAGGCATTGCAATGTCCAGAAGCAGTAAATCATATTCTTCTTCTGCAACCTTATCCAGTACCTCATTGCCGTTGCTTGCTTCACCTGCTACTTCAATATCGGGGTTGTCCTCGCAAATCCGCTTTATACCCTCGCGGAACATTTCGTGGTCATCGGCAATGAGCAGCTTAATCACTCATCCCCCTTGTTTCCATTTATCGGCATAACAAGTTTAACGGTGGTGCCATCGGGCGAACCGGAGATTTTGGCCCTGCCGCCTAAAATACGGGCACGCTCCCGAATTCCTATAAGTCCGACTGACTCAGGGCTTGAGATATGATTGTCCTGAATCCCTTTACCATTATCAGTTATTTCAAGGGTCATTTCGTCCTCTTCTTCGTTCAGACTAACTGTTACCTCTGTAGCATCAGCATGCCTGACGATATTGGTCAGCGCCTCCTGAAAGATGCGGAAGACTGCTATCGAGCTTTGCTGATCAAGTTTCATTGTATCAGAATCTATAAATACGTTGTACTCTATACCTGTTCTCGCACGGAACTTATCTGTCTGCCACTTAATTGCTTCGGCCAGTCCCAGGTGGTCCAGCACTCCGGGAATCAGTTCGGAAGATATGCGCTGGACTGTTTGCACAGTTGATTCAATTAAGTCAGACATTGCCTGTGTTCTGTCCATAATCAACGCAGTGTCAAGAGCTTCACTGTTGTTTGAAAGTCGGTTGCTCAGCCACGATAGATCAAGGCTTAATGTTGTCAATGCATGGCCCAGTTCATCATGTATTTGCCTGGCGATCCGTTTCTTTTCCTTCTCACGGGCAGATTCAAGGTGTGCCGAAAGACTGCGAAGCTGCTCCTGTGATTTCTGCAGCTCCTCCACTCTTCTACGTTCTGTTAAGTCTCTGGCTATGGCTTTGGTCCTTATCAGCTCCCCATTTTCATCGACCTCAGTTGATATGTTTAAGCTTGCTGTAAAAGTGGATCCGTCCCTGCGGACAAATTCACGCTCTACATCATGATGCACGCTGTGCTTTTTTAATTTCGGGAAATCTTTTTCATAAATCTTCTTTGTTTTTTCAGTGAAGAAGTCTGCTATGGGACGGCCTATGATTTCTTCCTTTTTATACCCGAGCATCCTTGCCTCTGTCTCATTGCAGTCAATGACGATCCCGTCTTTATTGACTGAATGATACATGTCTGGAGCATTCTCATAAAAATCCCTGTATCGCTGCTCAGAGTCGCGAAGAACTTCTTCCATCTTTCTCCGGTAAGACATGATAATAAGAAGGACACCGATTATCATAATAAGCGATGATATGGTAAACAGGCCGCTCATAAATAATGTCTTGTTTCTGGAATATAGCGTGTCGGGTTCATTAATTATGATGCTGTCATCGGGAAGGTCGGACTCAGAGATATTAAACAGCTTGAGCTGCTGGTGGTCGAACATATATTTGTTCGGACTGTCCCTGAGAACAGGGATGGTTTTAATATCAGCACCCTTTAGAATGCTTAGTGCTATTTGCGCGGCAGTCTTCCCCTGATGATAACCATTGGTAAGTTTCCCCCCTACGATACCCTTCCCAAGATAGGTGTCCCAGAAACTATATATAGGTGCGCTTGATTCACTGTAAATATGGGCGATGCTTTCTTCATAGGCGAAAAACTGACCGGACCTGTCTCTATTGACCACTGATAACAGGATAAGACTGCTTCGCGGTAATTTCCATACCTGCTCTTTAAGTTCAGCAATACTGAAATTTTCAATGAATTCAAAATTTACCCGGCCTTCAAAGAGATGTGCAATTTCCAGCACCTCGTTTTTTATGGCAATGCCTGTAGTAGTTTCATCATTAATCGAAACCACTCTGTCAGCATCAGGGTGGAGTGAAAGGGCCAGCTCCAGCGTGCCTTTTATGTCGATCTCTTCCACTACACCAGTAAATAAACTCAGTCCTGTCAGCATCGATTCCTGAAAATTATTTATACCGCAGAATACAACAGGCGTATTAGGAAATAGCTCTCCATGGTGCTGTATTGCAAAATTGAGTGCATTGTTATCACTTACTATGACAATATCGAATTGATACTTTTTGAATTTTCGGAAATATGTTTCGTACAACTGCAGGCGGTATTCTTCTAAGGGATATCTCTTGGTGTCCATGTACTCGGAGTAAATCTCTATTTCGATGTCTTTTGACAGCAGCCCGGTCTCAATTCCTCGTACAACGTTATCAGTCCAGCTAAGACCTTTGTGGTAGGAGTT
>PIVU01000043.1 GCA_003354025.1 Nitrospirota bacterium | reverse complement strand
CCGCTTCCTAATGGCCCCGGTCTGTATAATGCCACCAGCGCTATCATGTCTTCAAAGACTTCGGGCCGTAATTTGGTTAGCAGCTCTCTCATGCCGGAGCTTTCCAGCTGGAACACTCCTGCAGTCTTGCCTTCGCAGAGGAGATCAAATGTGGCTTTGTCGTCTAGAGGAACTTTGCTTATGGCAAAAGGTTTAACGTCATTTCCGTTTTCCTGCTTCAGGGATGTATTTATGAGCTTTTCAGCAGTGTCGATTATTGTTAATGTCTTTAACCCAAGAAAATCGAACTTCACAAGACCGATGTCCTTGATAGCGTCCATATCAAATTGTGTAACTATCGTATCGTCGTTAGGGGCCTTGTATAGCGGCAGGTAATCAGTAAGCGGTTCCGGGGAAATGACAACTCCCGCAGCATGTGTTGAGGCGTGCCTCGAAATGCCTTCAAGGGTCTGTGCAACTTCTATAAGCTCCGTGATTTCCGGATTGGTTTCGTATAGTTCCTTAAGCTTCGGTTCCATATCCATGGCAGTCTTTAATGTGATCTTGGGAACTAAGGGAACCAGTTTTGCCACTTTATCAACTTCTGCGTAGGGAATGCTCATGGCCCTTCCAACATCCCTGATTGCCGCCTTGGCCTGCATGGTACCGAATGTTATGATCTGGGCAACATGATCTTTGCCGTATTTCTCTGTTACGTAGTCAATTACTTCTCCACGCCTGTCCATACAGAAGTCGACGTCTATATCAGGCATGCTCACTCTTTCGGGGTTGAGGAACCTTTCAAAGAGCAGCCCGTATTTAATGGGATTTATATCTGTAATATCAAGGCCATAGGCTACCAGGCTACCGGCGGCTGAGCCTCTTCCTGGACCTACGGGAATGTCTTTGCTCTTTGCGTAATTGATAAAATCCCAAACAATTAGGAAGTAGGATGAAAATCCCATTTTCTGAATCATGGCAAGTTCAAAGTCCAGTCTTTCCCTGTAATCATCGGGGATTTCGCTTTCGAGTTTTCTTATTAATCCTTCTTCAGCAAGCTTTTTTACATAATGATTATCGTCTTCTCCCTCCGGGAGTTCGTATTTGGGAAGGTAGAATGTGCCGAAGTTGAAATCCAGATTGCATTTTTCAGCCACCTTTCGCGTATTGTCAATGGCCTCGGGTATGTCCTTGAATGCTTCTTTCATCTCCTCAGGGCTTTTAACATAGAAAGAGTCTTTTGAAAAGCTCATTCTGTTGGTGTCCTGGATTGTCTTGCCGGTCTGGATGCAAAGGAGCGCGTCATGTGCTTTGGCATCCTCTTTGTTTAAATAGTGGCAGTCATTGGTTGCAACCAGGGGTATGTGGAGGTCCCGGCTTAGTTCTATCAGTTGTTTATTGACTGCTTCCTGCTCCTCCAGTTCATTTGCCTGGATCTCAAGATAGAAATTATCGGCACCGAAAATTCTTTTATATTCAAGAGCGGTTTCTCTTGCCTTATCAAGCATTCCTGCAGCCAGGTAGTGGGGGATTTCACCACCAAGGCAGGCGGAGAGACCGATCAATCCGCCACTGTGCTGCTCCAATATGTCCATGTCAATCCTGGGCTTGTAATAGAACCCCTCAATATATGCACTGCTCACAAGTCGTGTCAGGTTCCTGTAACCGTCAATGTTTTTGCATAGTAAAATCAGGTGGAATGCGGACTCTGAAATTCCAGTAGAGCCCTTTTCAAGCCTTGATCCGGGGGCCATATATACTTCGCATCCGATTATTGGTTTAAGGCCGGCTTTGGAGACTTTTTTGTAGAAATTAATTGCTCCAAAGAGGTTCCCGTGGTCGGTTAACGCAACAGCGGCGAGCTTATGTTCCTCGGCTTTTGCGATGAGGTCTTTAATCCTTATAGCACCATCAAGTAAGCTGTATTCGGTGTGAACGTGAAGCGGGACGTAGTTGGAACGCATGATAGAAATTTTAGAACATTATTCGGCGAATAGTCAAACGGAGTGAGGAAGGGTTCAAGGGTCCGAGGGTTCAAGGATTCGAGGGGAAAAACGGACTGTTTCTTTGAGAATAAAGCTAATGATTTAAGCTAGTAACCAAACTTGATAATAGGTAATAGTTCTGATTTATGAGTTGTAAACTCATAAAAATCATTTACCCTGGCCCCCTCGGCCCCTTGAATCCCTGGCCCCTGTTTTTACAACTTATTACTGATATCTTTAACCTCATCCAGCTTCTTCCTGGCGGCCCCTGAATCTATTGTCTCCGTTGCAATATTAATTGCTTCCGCTAAATCATTTGCCCTGTCTCCGGCAACAATGGCTGCTGCTGCATTAATTAATACAATGTTCCGTTTGGAACCCTTTTGGCCTTCCAGTATATCGATAGTTATTTTCGCATTCTCTTTAGCATTACCACCGGTAAGATCGTCTTTACTGGCGATTTCAATATTTAAGCTGTCCGGTGAGATTGCATATGTATCAATATTACCGTTTTTCCACTCTGTGACTCTTGTTTTGTCCGTAGTAGTTATTTCGTCAAGACCGTCTTCACCGTGTACAACAAAGGCGTGTTTTGCTCCAAGATTGCCGAGTACCTGTGCCATGGGCTCAGTCAACTTGTCACTGAAAACCCCAAGCACTTGACGGGCAGCTCCTGCAGGATTGGTAAGTGGTCCGAGAATGTTGAATATTGTCCTTATTGCCATTTCTTTTCTGGGTCCTATTGCGAACTTCATTGCAGGGTGAAACAAAGGCGCGAACATGAAGCCGAACCCCGTAGCTGCCAGGCATTCCTCAACTTTTTCGGGGGCCAGGTCAATTTTGATTCCCAGGGCTTCAAGAACATCGGCACTTCCGCAGCTGCTGGATACTGAACGGTTCCCATGCTTTGCCACCGGTATGCCGCATGCTGCAACAACTAGAGCGGATGTAGTTGATATATTAAATGTGCCTGACATGTCACCGCCGGTTCCACAAGTGTCTACAGTTCCGTCAGGAGCTTTAATTGACGCGACTTTTTCTCTCATGACTGTTGCCGCTCCCGTAATTTCCTCAACAGTTTCACCCTTCATTCTCAATGCGGTCAAGAAAGAACCTATTTGCGCATCCGTTGTTTTACCTTCCATGATTTCATTCATGGTGTCTGTCATCTGTTCCTGTGAGAGATCTTTTCCCTGCACTGCTAAATTTATTGATTCTTTTATCATGATATTCCCTCCTGATATTAAAATGAGATAACAATGGATTATCCACGGGCCGCTTTTTACGAAATTCCTAATATTATCATATAATTCGTTAAAAAAATGGAGAATATAAGGGTTTTGTAAGGGTTAAGCCGGATAGACGTTAGCAGGCGTGTAGCAAATTATGCTGCTGACATTATTGAGAGTTATACTTGATTTTAGTCAGTTTCGTGAAGATTGTGTCAAAATGAAAGTTGTTTCTCCACCTGTAAATGAGAGAATAACTGCGCAGGTTCGAGCTGTTATGAATTGAATCGAGAACCATATGGTGAGTAACCCCTATCAATGCTCCCAGGATCCAGTGGTTCCAGCTGGTATACCATGCCAGGGCTGTTCCGATAAACAGCCATTCCCATCCGTGGCATACGAGAATTATTCTGTCAAACCGGGCGTTATGACATATTTTAAAAAAATCTTTAATTGTAATGTTTCCCCCATGTTCTCGCACAACATCAAGAATATGGTCAAGGTCAATAAATATGCCTGCAATAAAACTGGCAGCTGTGAGCGCCAGTGATCTGGTTGCGTAATAAATAAGGGCTGATACGGAAGATGAAGCGGCTATGTGGTAACTAAGTGTCATGGTGATATTTTACAGTATAGTACGGGCATTGTCCGCATATTCATCATATATGTGCTAACTAATTTATCGGATAAAGGCATATTATCTTTAACGCGATAACTTGCTGATAACCGTGTTCAGCAGCAAAGGACTATGACGTTTTTATCTTTAGAAAATTGCCCAGCAAATCTTTACCTGCTTTTGTCAGTATGGATTCCGGGTGAAACTGTACTCCCTCGATGGGAAGTTTCTTATGTCTTATCCCCATGATTTCATCACGGTCGGTCCATGCGGTGATTATAAAATCTTTTGGCAGAGTGTCTTTTTTAATGATCAGGGAGTGATACCTTGTCGCTTCAAAAGGATTTGGAAGCCCCTTGAAAACTGACTTGTTGTCGTGATGAATCATAGATGTTTTTCCGTGCATTAACCTGGGCGCATGTACAATTTTAGCACCGAATGCCGCTCCTACTGACTGATGCCCGAGGCATACTCCCAGTATTGGGAGCTTCCCGGCGAAATGCCTGATAACGTCCACTGATATACCGGCTTCCTTCGGCGTGCATGGTCCCGGTGAAATGACAATCCTGTCAGGTTTAAGTTTTTCTATTTCCTCAATGGTAATTTTATTGTTTCTGAAAACTTTGATGTCTTCCCCCAGTTCACCGAGGTACTGAACCAGATTGTATGTGAATGAATCATAATTGTCGATCATTAAAAGCATTTATAATCTCCATGTAAGGGCTTGTTGCAATAAGCCCCTACAACTCGTTTTCAGCCATTTCTATGGCCTTGAACATCCCTTTTGCTTTGTTTACGGTTTCCTTGTATTCTTTTTCAGGGTCTGAATCCGCCACAATGCCGGCTCCGGCCTGAATATAGGCTTTGTTATTTTTAAAAATTATTGTTCTGATGGTAATACACATATCCATATTACCCGAGAAGTCAAAATATCCGATACAGCCTGCATAGGGTCCGCGTTTAGTTGGTTCAAGCTCCTCGATGATTTCCATGGCCCGTATTTTGGGAGCGCCGGATACTGTTCCTGCCGGGAATGATGCGCGTAGGACATCGAATGCATCATAGTTTTTCTTTAGTTTTCCAACAACGTTTGACACAAGATGCATAACGTGTGAATATCGCTCAACAGTCATCAATTCAGTCAGTTTTACTGATCCTATAGTTGAGACCCTGCCCAGATCGTTTCTTCCCAGGTCAACGAGCATGATATGCTCTGCGATTTCCTTTGGGTCAGCTTTCAGCTCTTCTTCCATAAAAATATCGTCTTCGGGTGTTTTCCCTCTTCGTCTGGTCCCTGCAATCGGCCTTAGCTCTAAAGTACGGTCTTCAACTCTTACGAGTATTTCTGGAGATGTACCGACTATTGTGCTCTTGCCTGTTTCCATATAGTACATATAGGGTGAAGGATTAATAACGCGAAGAGCCCTGTAGACGTTTATCGGAGGCACGTCAGTCTCTTTTTCAAAGTTCTGCGATATTACAGTTTGTATGACATCTCCGGCCCGTATATATTCTTTTGTTTTCTCAACGGCTTTCATGAATTTGCTTTTTGTGAAATTTGAAGAGAATGAGTTTTTATGTTTTGATTTGCCGGCAGACTTAGACTCAAGGCTTTGAGGTGTGATTGCTTTTGACCGTAGCTTTCGGACAATGTGGTCAATTTTTATCTTTGCCTTATCGTATGCATCCTTGACGCTGCCGTCAATATGAGCATTCGATATAACCTTTATTTTATGTGTCAGATTGTCAAATACTACCAGAGTGTCCGTCAGCATTAAAAAAATATCCGGAAGGTTGAGGCCGTCGTGCCTATTATCCGGAAGATCTTCAAAGTACCTCACGGTATCATATCCGATATATCCGACAAAGCCGCCATAAAACCTCGGCAGGCCGGGAATAGCTACAGGCCTGTATTCTTTCAGCTGTGCAGATATTATTTCCAGAGGGTCGTTCATTGCAGTCACTTTAGTTTTTTTCCGGCCTTTGGTTATGGTCAGTTCATTGCCTGTTCCCTCAATGATAACTGAAGGATTGCTCCCGATAAATGAATATCTGCCCCACTTTTCTCCGCCTTCGACACTTTCAAGGAGAAAACAGTTTTTTCCCTTTAATTTGAGAAAGGCAGATAACGGAGTTTCAAGATCAGCAAGAATCTCCCGGTAGATGGGAACCAGGTTGCCTTTCTTACTGTATTTTTTAAAATCGTTATAACTTGGACATAGCATTTGACAAATTCAACCTTTTTTAATTAATATTTTAGATGTCTATTATAGACTATTTGTAGGGGTGTCTGGCAATATACCCTTAATTATTGCTTAAGTTCAGTAGTTTTTAGTACAAGCCACAGTATGATGCGGGAGTAGCTCAGTGGTAGAGCTCCACGTTGCCAACGTGGTTGTCGCGAGTTCGAATCTCGTCTCCCGCTCCATTTAAGACAGCGACCAGCATTCAGCTGTCAGTGAAAGAAACTGATCGCTGACACTTGAATGCTGATTGTTTTTTAACGGCGACGTACCCAAGTGGCTAAGGGGGAGGTCTGCAAAACCTTTATGCATCGGTTCGAATCCGATCGTCGCCTCCACCCCCTTTTTTTGAAATCCCCCGGTTTTTATTAAGCGAGAGAGGAAATCCGGTATGTAAGCTGGTGGCACTAAAGGCCTGCAATCGGTATTGTAATGCTTGCAGTCACCGTACTCGTTATGTATGTATGTGATGTTTATTAGTGGTAACGAAATAAGAGCCGTTGATGCTATTTTAGTTTGAATTCTTTAAATGCCTCTTCGATTTCCCCTGCGAGGCGTTCAATGTCACTGTCTGTTTTCCCCTCGAGCTCTTTTATTTTCGAGTTTAATTCAACTGCCGGTTTATTGATTTTATCCAATTTTTGCCTCAAACTGTCGACAGTCATATTAACCGCTTCTGCAAGATCGGCAACCTCATCCCCTTTTCTTAGTGTAATCTTAAGAGTCAGGTCACCCTTACTGATTATGTCTCTCAAATCTTTTTCAATTCTATACAGCGGGCCGGCGATTTTCTGCGGCAGAAAAAGCGTAATCACAATCGCTGCTACTGTTGACAGCAGTACAGATGAAATGACGGCAGGCCACAGGTAATCCAGAAAGTTTTTTGCATTTACGTGAAATTGCCTGTAGCTCTCATTAATCTCCCTGTTGCTGTAATAGTAGAATATTGCAGCCATAATACCGACTCCAACAAATACGATGCCCAAAACTTTTACAAGCAGCCGCAATTGCAGCTGACGGTTAACGGAAAAATTAAGCATTTTTCTTCCGTGTATGTTCTTCATTTGCTTCTCCTTTCAATGTATATTATTAAGGATATCATATATTTAATTAATAGCCACCGATATGACATAAAATGCAGATGTCCTTGTTTCGGTCAAAACGGGCAAAAAAAGCATTGTCTCCTCCGTGTGGAGAATGACAGGTAACACATGTGATGATTCCATCATCTATAGTCGGCAGCTCGTCAGGCGTCCTGATTTTCCTGCCTGTCGCTTTTACACCAACAGGATGTGATGTTCCCCTTGGATGGCATTTTGTGCATGTGTCAATCATAGTAACTATGGGATCCAGCAGACCGAAGCCGTGCTTTGTATCCCTGTCTTTAATTTCAATGAGCTTAACGGAAAGTTCCGCAGCTTTGTTGGCAAATACTTTCAGAAATACCCCCGGCTGTCCTTTAATAGTGAATGCCGTCAGGTGAGTTATAGTTGGCGGTTTATATTTGCTGTTATCTGATTTTGCGATATTTTTTGAAGTATCAAGAGTATACTCATCGGACTCAATCATATTGCCGGAGAAGTCTTTTGAGACTACCTGAAATTTGTACTGAGTTCTGTGCCTGAGACCAGGCAGAATCACACTATGTTTTTTCGAAAATATTCTTCCGGACCTGAACTTGCTCTTGCGGCCTTTATCAGACCAGTATACGACTTCTGAAGTAGAGTATGCGTTTGTGTTCCAGGACAGTACGGCCCTGACAAACCCGCCTTTCTTTACTTCATCAATGGTAACGTTCGATATCGTTTTGATATCGGTATATTGAGAGTTTCGTTCTGAAGGATCATCTATATCTGTTTTTACACGCTTTGGCAGGCATCTTGTTCCACGCTCATCTGTCACCATGACTTCAGCTTGATATACCTGCTCAGGGTCAATGTCATCCAGGTGGACAATCTGCTCTTTCTGGAAGGTAGAAAAATTCATGGTTGAATAGGTTTCACCCTGTGGCTTAACCCTCACATGGCAGTGTGTGCATGCTTCTTTCAGGATGCTGTGTTGATAAGTATAGTTAATGGCTTCAAGATAGACCTTTTCGTGGCATTTTATACATTCCAGAGAGCTGATTTCTATAGCGTCGGCCGTACTAATATAATTAGGGCAAAAAGACAATAAAATAAAGGCAAAAGCGATGAGCAGAATGTAGAATCCGCTTTTATGAAAGGTACTGATCATGTCCCCTCCTTTTAAGAAGGTAGTAATAAAAGTTCCGGTGTTATATAAGTGCTTTTTATCTATAGTAATTATTTACGGCATCAGAGGGTCATTTCTTTAGCTGGTATACTGACAAAGATATGACTTATATGCCCGTCCTTAAACCGGAGTCCCTTTCCCCTGTAGCTGAATGATTAATAACCTTTAATATGACAATGGATGCATAGATCTTTTTTATAATCTATACGGGTGAAATACTTTCTGCTGCTGCCGTGAGGATCATGGCATGTCACACAGGTGATAATACCGTTTTCTATTGTTGGGAAACTGTCAGGCACTACAATGTCATGCCCTTTTGATCGTACACCCACTGGGTGTGATGCGTTCTTCGGGTGGCACTTATAGCATACTTCAATGGTTGAGAATCTCTCAGGCAAGAGCCCTTTCCCGTGTTTTTTGTCTTCAGACATTATTTCCAGGAGGCGTATGGAAACTTCCGATGGTTTGCTGGCAGATAATCTGGCGAAAACTTCATTATCCTTTTCAACCCTGAACAAACTGGCGCTTATTAGTTCGATAGGCTGATCGTACTGGTCCGGTTCTGTGTCGGAAATAGTAAAGCTGTCAGATGTATCAAAGGTATGTTCCTTCGATTGAACAACTGATCCTTTAATATCTTTAGCAATGATCCTGTACATGTACTTTTTACTGTGTGCCAAACCGGTTAACTCCACGGTGTGGCTTTTGGCGTACTGACTTTTGACGGTTTTTTTTCTGCCGTATTCTCCGGCTGTCCTGTACTCGATTTCAGATGTAGCAAAAGAGTCAGTTTCCCATGCAACTCTGGCGCTTGCATAACCCCGCTTTCTGACTTCCTTTACTTCTATTCCGAATATATTTTTAACTATAAGGACTTTATTGTTATAATCCCAAAGGTTGCCCGGAATAAATCGTATTGACCGAGCTTCGCTGGTGTCCCCGGAGTGATCGGTTAAACTGACCTCCATCAAGTATTCATTGTCCTTCTTTAGATCGTCGAGATGTATGATGCGATCCTGTTGATAACTTGGATAGCTTATCTGTAAGTCATTTTCGTTGTTATTCCCGAACTCTTCCTTGATATGACAGATCGAGCAGCCTCTGTTTACTATACTGTGGCTGTAACGGCTGGATAGAGACCTTGTATAGGTTTTTGAATGACAGCCCACACATTTATCCAATTCGGAGCTGTTGACTATAGACTCAGAATAAAGCAAAAAAGTCATTGCAAATAATAAAAAAGATATTAGCAAGGCACGGCGCATTGTTCCCGGGGCCTCTTTATATAATTTCTCATAAAGGAAAAGTCTTATAAGCCAGTAGATTAATTAATGTTCTGCTGTAAATTGATAATTATCTCCATTTATAAGCGCAAGGCCTATTAAAATTAACTAAATATTCTCACAAGTTTCCGGCCTTGTCAAATAATTAGTCAGGAGCGGTTCGGGATGAAAAAACCGTATAAAGCCAACCAATGCGTATATAGTAAAAGAATGCTCTGAGTTCAATCATAGCTGCTTTTATTGTTCTGGGACATTCAGTAAGTATGTTAAACTTATCAAATTACTCTGCCAGGACAGCGGAGAGGTTGCCGATTAAGCTCAATATTAGGGAGACTTGAAATCGGGGACAGGTATTCGGGGTTTACTTGTTTGTTTAATTTTTGATAAGTTACATACTAATGTAGAGACTATGTTTTAACTTTTTAAGGAGGATGTACTGTTGGAAAAAATACAGATGCTGGAAGAAAAAATCTCGCAAGTGGTTGATAAAATTAAGTCTGTCACGGAAGAAAATAATACCCTGAATAATCAAATCACTGAACTCCGTGATGAGTTGAATAAGAAGGATGAGGAGTTGAGGGCTACCAGGGAAGAGCTGAAAAATACAGAATCGATGAAAACCGATATTGAGAAGCTTAACAGTGAGCGTGAAACTGTAAAGACACAGGTCGAAGATTTGATTAAGGAATTGGAATCTGTGGAGCTGTAATTTCACAGAAATATATGTAACAGGTGATAGAAATGCGTTCAGTAGAAGTCAGAGTTCTTGGTCAGAGTTACTCAATCAAAACTGATGAAAATGAAGAGTACATTCGTTCCCTGGCTCAGTATGTGGATGAAAAACTGAAGGAAATATACAGTGTTGCACCAAATGTAAGCCAGACAAAGGCCACTGTCATGGCTGCTTTTGGTATAGCTGACGAGTTATTTAAGCTCAGGATGGAACAACAGGACATGGACAGGATGATAGAGGAAAAGACGAAAATTCTCTCCGGATTAATTGACTAGGTGAATTCGACGGTTTAATCATTTATTACGTGCTAATGGAATAATCCCGGACAGTATAATTATTTTCCTCAGGACAGTTGATTAACTACTGTCCTTTTTTATTTTTAACTATAAGAGAGGTATACAATGGACGAAGCAAATGATCTTATACAGGAGCGAAAAAAGAAACTTAACCGGCTAATAGAGTCCGGAGTTGATCCGTACGGGGCGGCTTTTCATGCCGACAGTAAGGCTGCGGACATATTTGAGCGCTTCGGCGACATGGACAAGGAAACACTTGAATCAAAAAATGAAGAGTGCTCAATTGCCGGCCGTATTATGTCATTCCGGGATTTTGGCAAGACGGCTTTTGCCCATATTCAGGACGGATCTGGAAGGGTACAGGTTTATTTCAGCAAGGACATTATTATGGAAAATAAGGACTTTTTTAAGAGTCTTGACATAGGTGATATTATTGGAGTCAGTGGGGTCCTGTTCAGGACGAAAACTAAAGAGCTTACAGTCAAGGCACAGGTTTATGAGATACTGTGTAAATCACTCCGGCCTCTCCCTGAAAAATGGCATGGCTTAAAGGATATTGAGACCCGCTGCAGACAGCGTTATGTTGATTTGATAGTAAATCCTCATGTTAAGGAGCTCTTTTTGAAAAGGAGTCAACTGATCAAAACAATCCGGAACTTTTTTGATGACAGGGGCTTTATCGAAGTGGAGACGCCCATGATGCACCAGATTCCGGGTGGAGCTGCTGCGAGACCTTTCAAGACCCATCATAATGCCCTTGGGCTCGATCTTTTTCTGCGGATTGCTCCGGAGCTTTACCTGAAGAAACTGCTTGTGGGCGGTTATGAGAAAGTATATGAAATTAATAAAAATTTCCGGAACGAAGGGATATCAACAAAACATAATCCTGAATTTACAATGCTGGAGTTCTATATTTCATACAAGGACTATAATTTCCTGATGGATTTTACGGAGGAGCTTATACCTCATGTCTGCAATGAAATTAACGGAGACCTTAGGGTCGCTTTCGGCGAAGTGGATGAAAACGGCAACGGTGAGATGATTGATCTATCAACCCCTTGGCCTCGCATCAGCATGGTGGATGCAATGGAAAAAGAAGGTGTTGACCGGGAGGTTTTTGCCGACGTTGAAAAGGCAAAGCAATATGCACGTGACAACAAAATTGATATTGAGAAAAAGGCAAATCACGCAAAAATACTTGATGAAATTTTCTCAAAAATGGTTGAACCGAAACTTATCCAGCCGACATTTATTACGGACTATCCTGTTAAACTGTCACCTCTGGCAAAAAGAAAAAAAGATGATCCGGAGTATGTTGAGCGCTTTGAGTTATTTATCGGAGGGCGTGAGGTTGCCAATGCCTTTTCGGAGCTGAATGATCCTACGGACCAGAGGGAGAGGCTTGAGGAACAGGTGAAAGCCCGCGAAGCCGGTGATGAGGAGGCAGGTTTTATGGATGAAGATTTTGTCAGGGCCCTGGAATATGGTATGCCTCCTGCAGCAGGTCAGGGCATTGGTATTGACAGACTGTTTATGATACTTACAAACACTGCGTCAATCAGGGACGTTATTTTGTTCCCTCAATTGAGGCCGGAACAGACACAATAGATCTTTTTTATGTGCTGTCAACTATAAGTTGACGACTATAACTTAATAACTATGAAACTTCCTTATCAGTTTTTTATAGCGTGCCGATACTTTAGGTCAAAGAAGAAGCACCGCGGTATATCTCTCAATACATTTATCTCAATAGCCGGGGTTGCTCTCGGAGTTATGACACTAATTACCGTGTTGTCTGTTATGAGTGGATTTCATGAAGACCTTAAGACCAAGATCCTTGGCGTAAACTCCCATATCGTTGCATTGAGCTACAAGGGAAGTATTGATGACTATGCATCGGCTCGAAATACCATAAACAGTGTTGAAGGAGTACAGGATTCCTCACCTTTTATATATGGTCAGGTGATGCTCCGGTTCGGGAAAAGGGCCCACGGTGTTGTTGTTAGGGGTATAGACCCTGCAGCCGGTATTGAGACCATAGATATTCTGAACAATCTTAAAGCGGGCAGTATCGAAAATTTGGATAGAGACAATAGTATTCCCGGTATTATTCTGGGCCGGGAGATTATAAGGACGCTGGGTGTGTTTGTGGGCGATGTAATTGACATGGTATCTCCCATGGGTGAAGTTGGGCCTCTGGGTATGATGCCGAAAATGAAAAAGTTTAGAGTTGCCGGGTATTTTGAAGCCGGGATGTATGAGTATGACTCGACCCTTTCCTTTATTGACCTTGGTAAAGCTCAGAAATTTTTCGGATTCGGTGATTCCGTTACCGGTATAGAAGTGAAAATCGATGATATATATAACGCTAAGAATATTGCTGAGAAGATAGAAGTGGCTCTCAGTGCCGGAGAGGGTGCGGAAAAATCTGTTCTGGGCTCTTCGTACTATGTTAAAGACTGGATGCAGATGAACAGGAATCTATTCTCTGCTCTCAAGCTGGAGAAGATAGTCATGTTTGTTATTCTTACTTTAATTGTACTGGTCGCTTCCTTTAATATTGTGAGCAACCTGATAATGATTGTTATGGAGAAAAGCAGGGAGATTGCCATAATGAAGGCCATGGGTTCAAAGAACCGCGGCATTATGTCGATTTTTATGATTCATGGATTGATAATCGGTGTTGCCGGGACTGTAATTGGTGTTGCAGGGGGGTATGTCCTGTGCCGTCTGCTAAAAACCTACAAGTTTATTAATTTGCCTGCTGATGTATATTATTTAAGTTATCTTCCGGTTAAAGTGGATATTATTGATTTTATTGTTGTATCGGCAGCGGCTATAGCGATTAGTTTTCTGGCTACTCTTTATCCATCGTGGCAGGCTGCAAAGCAGGACCCTGTAGAGCCGTTGAGATATGAATAACGAATTGCTGCTTAATGGAATTGAAAAGTGAGAACTGAAGATGTTTAAAATGATCTTTAAAGGTATTACTCTATTTTTTTTTATTATATTTTTGGTAGTGTCCCTTGCAATCTGGAAGGGCGGAGAGCCATTCCGGTGGCTTGGTGACGGACTGGTCATTATGGGGAAGACAATTACTGATTTTGGCGATTCCGTTGATGAATTCATTGACGGGAGCATAGAAGTCCGGGATAATGTGAAAAAAATAAAGGAAGTCATCAGTCCTGACAAGGATGATAACAGGTAATATACCGTGGACCAATTAATAACAGTAAAGGGGCTGAATAAGTCTTTTTCAACGCCGGGCGGGTCATTTCAGGTATTAAACGATATTGACTTTAATCTCAAAAAAGGTGAAATAGCTGCACTGATGGGGCCGTCGGGTGTAGGTAAGAGCACATTGCTGCATATTCTTGGTACTCTGGACAGGCCGACATCGGGAGAGATCCTGTATTCCGGTGAAAATGTATTTGGACTTGGTAATGACGATCTGTCTGAGTTCAGAAACAGTACAATAGGGTTTGTTTTTCAGTTCCATCACCTTATGCCGGAGTTTAACGCAATGGAAAATGTAGCTATGCCCGCACTAATTTCGGGATTAACCTTAAAACAGGCCGGCGGTAAAGCTGAGCACCTTCTGGAAGCGGTCGGCCTTACGGAGAGAATGCTTCATAAACCGGGAGAGCTGTCCGGCGGCGAACAGCAGAGAGTTGCTGTAGCAAGAGCGCTTATGCTTGACCCCAAAGTTGTTCTGGCGGACGAACCTACCGGAAATCTTGATACGAAAACAGGTGATGAACTTATGAATCTCCTGCTTGAGTTAAACAAAACAGGGATTTCATTTATAATCGTGACACACAATGATAACCTAGCCGAGCAGTGCGGCAGAACAGTCAGGATGAAGGATGGAAGGATTATTTAAAGGGTTCGAGGATTCGAGGGTCCAAGGGTTCAAGGGACTCAATGCTAATATCTTTACGCATCATGCCCAATTCTTTCAGTATCTAAAGCCGTTCTCTAAACAATCAAGGCCTTTTATCATATATAGCGTTTTTCCCCTAGACCCCTTGAATCCTAGAACCCTTGACCCCTGTCTTTTATGACTCACCTCTCCGACGACACATTTGAACAGCTTCTCCCGCAAATTCGTAATCAGGATTTTATAGATCTCCGCAGCATTAAGTTTATTGACCCATTCGGAATGGTCGGTGTACTCGAAGTGGGCAGATACTTAGAGTTGAAAAATATAAGAAAGGCATTACTGCTTCCTGAATCGCCTGATGTGCTGAGATATCTTGAGAGGATGGATTTTTTCAAATATGCAGACAGCTTTTTTTATATGGAGCCGGAAAATCCTGAACTGCCTGAAAAATATCTTCGAAGCTCCTATACCGACGTGCTCCTTGAGATTACTCCCATTACAAAGTCGGACGATATTCATTTTATTGTAGGGAAAGTAAAGAAGCGCGCACATACAATCCTTGAAAAGCACCTCTGCTATGATGATCGTGCAATTAATGGTTTTATTGTCGCTCTTTCCGAAGTCTGCCAGAATATTATCGAGCACAGTGAAAACACCGGTTTTGTGGGCATCCAAAAATACCGCTTTCAGAAACAGGACATGAATGTTGTGAAAATTGCGGTCATGGACCTTGGTGTTGGTTTCAGGGCTTCTATTTCTGAAAGGATACCGGTGAAAGATGATTTTGATGCTCTGGAAAAGGCCCTTCTGCATGGGGTGTCCAGGCATCTTGATGAGGGAAGGGGCCACGGCCTTGCTGCAGTCCGGAAGTTTGTCGGTAAGTGGAACGGCAAAATAACTATTCGCTCGGGCTCCGCAAAATTATCGATAATACCTGACTGGGCATTTGGCAGAAGAAAAGAAATGAACCTTTCATATTTCCCCGGTTCGCAGATCAGTATCATGCTGCCTCAGGTCTGATAATGCCGGGTTCTCCTGCCCGGGTATGCAGTTGAATTGTAATATCTAGGGCACAAAACTAAACTGTTCATTTGCAGGTGGAAGCGAAGTTCCGCATGTAATGTCATCACCCGTAACCTGAAGGTCCTTAGGACCGCTCACCCAGCTTGTTGTATCTACGGACTGTGCCGCTGTTTCATCTCCTGCAAAAAGCACCCCGCTGCAGTTGTTGGGATCAATCTCAATTCCATGAGAGAAATCATCGGGAGTTTCCGGTCCCTGCGTAATATATATGCCGTCCACCAGATGGTTGGGCTCCCTGGTCCAGACATTGATTGTGTGAAGTCCTGCAGAGGGGACCGTGAAAATGTTTGATCCTGCCTTGATGTTGCTTGACCAGACCCACTGGTTGTGTAACAGGTTTTCATCCAGTGACCCGATACAGTTGTTGTCAAAGCCAATGAAAATTGAATCACTGGCACTGCCGTCTGCAAAGGCCCTTATCCAGAAAGTGTATGTTCCGGCAGAGGGGAAATAGACCTGGTATTCCTTTCCCTCGTGTTTAGGAGCAGAGCAGTCTCCAATACCGCCGCCATTGCTTTTGAGATACCCTGAGCCGAGATGCCCTGCCTGTGAGGATTCAAAAGTAAAAGTCCCGGTGCCGGTAGTAGTCGGTATGGTGTCAGAAAAGTCCTCAGCATTAATATATGTTCCATCGGGGTCAACGGTGCAGAAACTGCTGCCCTCGCTGACAGTGAGAAACAGGTTTGATGCACTGTTTGCTGTGACAATCGAATTCAGGTCTACCGGGTTTCCGTTGAATGTTTGACCGGGTGTTATTGAAATTGAACCTGTTTCCACGCAGGCGTTTATAACAACCTGTCCGGGAGAATATGTTTCTATTACTCCGCTGCCATCATCGGTCTTGCCATATATATAATAAGCGCCAAGGGGCGTAGCTGTGGTGTCCCAGATGCAGGCAGAGTCTGTGCCTTCACTAGCAGCAGTGCAGTCTGCTATGGCTGCTCCGTCAAACCCCGTGTTGTCCGTGTCATAAAAGAATGCGGCGTTCACGTCATCATCAGAGTCGCCAAGTGAATATATTATATTGAATGAATCGCCGGTTGTTACATTTGGGTTTGTAATATCCGGCTGGCTGAGAGACAATGTGGGCGGTATGTTGGTTGTATAGGTGAATTCATGGTTTGCAGTCATTTGATTGCCTGCCGTGTCTGCTGTCACTGGATTAACAGTAATAGTATAGGCTGTTGAATCTGTCTGCCCCGATGGTGTAAATACCGCCTGGTTTGTGTTGCAGAAAGTCTTTGTAAATCCTGCAGGCGGTACAATTGTGACCGATGTTTCGTCAATAGTTGAGCAATTCATATCTTCGCTCCAGTAAATAGTTACGGGACTGTTAACAGATGCTCCTGCTGACCCTCCGGTCGGGTCTGAACTGATTATAGCAGGCGCCGTTCTGTCTATAGTTACAGTATTACCTGTTAGAGGCGTTTCTATATTGCCCGATGAATCTGTTGCGCGGGTACGGATATTATAGGCCCCGTCAGGAGGGAGGTTCCAGCTTAACTGCCAGTTTACAATTGGGGCCGGGCAGAGGGTGCACAAGGCAGGACTCCATGTGTTTCCTCCGTCAGTTGATACTTCTACTCCGGACACCTCAATGTTGTCTGTTGCTGTTCCGGTTATGATGTATGGATCATCAGAGTTGCTATTGAAAATAGCCTGGTCCAGAGGATCGGTTATTGTTGAAGCCGGGATTTCAACCAATGATGTTGTGTATGAGAATTGATGATTTGCAGCCATTAAGTTTCCGGCAGTGTCTGTAACTGAAGTGGTTACTGTTACTGTATAAGCTATAGTGCCGGTCTGCCCGTCTGGAGTAAAAACAGCCTGACCTGCGCTGCATGATGTCCTTGTCCATCCCGTCAGGGGAGTGATGGTGACTGAGGCTGCATCAACGGTTGAACAATCAATGTCCTCGTCCCAGTTAATGCTTACAGGGCTGTCAGCAATTACTTCTGTTGCACCATTAATTGGGATGGTGCTGTTAACTGCAGGAGCTGTTCTATCTACTGTTATCATGCTGCCTGCTGCAGGGGCTTCTATTTTGCCCGATGAATCGGTTGCACGGCTTTGTATGGTATAGATGCCATTAACTGGCAGTGTCCAGTCATAGATCCAGCTTACACTTGCACCGGGACAGCCGGTACAAACGGCCGGGTTCCATATTGTCCCTCCGTCTGAGGAAATCTCAATGCTGGACACTTCCCCATCGTCCGTTGCTATTCCACTAATAATGTATGGGTCTGATGCACTGTTGTTAATAAATGCTCCGTTTAAAGGGTCCTCTATGGATGATATCGGCAGCTGATTGCTGTCAAAAACAAATGAACCGTCAGCTGCGGGAAGGGCAGTAAGACATAATGCATCGCTACCTGTAACTTGAATGTTTTTAGGCCCATCTGACCATCCCGCTGTATCTATTGTTTGTGAGGATGTTTCATCGCCCGTAAAAAGCACCCCGCTGCAACTGGTGGGGTTTATCTCAATGCCATGAGAGAAATCATCGGGAGTTTCCTGCCCCTGAGTAATATAAATGCCGTCTACCAGATGGTTCGGCTCCCTTGGCCAGATATTGATTGTGTGAAGCCCTGCCGAGGGAACGGTAAAGGTGTTGCTCCCGTTTTTAATATTGCTGGACCAAGTCCACTGGTTATTGATAAGGTTTCCATCCAGGGCCCCTATACAGCTGTTGTTAAAGCCTATGAAAATCGAGTCACTGGCGCTGTTCTCTGCATAGGACCTTATCCAGAAAGTGTATGTTCCCGCTGACGGGAAATTGACCTGGTATTCCTTCCCTTCGTGGCGGGCAGCTGAGCAGTCGCCTAAACCGCCGCCATTATTTTTGAGATATCCCGCTCCAAGATGCCCGGCCTGTGACGATTCAAAAGTAAAAGTGCCGGTGCCGGTAGTAGTCGGTATAGTGTCAGAAAAATTCTCGGCATTGATATATGTGCCGACGGGATCAATACTGCAGAAACTTCCCTGTTCTGAAACGGAGTAGGATAGATTAGTTGCATTGTTTGCTGTGACAATTGAAGTAACGTCGACAGGGTTCCCGTTTAGTGTTTGCCCTGAAGTAATTGCAATAGAACCGGTTTCCAGACAGGCCCCGGTTGTTAGTGTATTTGAGCTTCCAATGTTTCCGGCCCCTACATCCGGTAACGCAGCAGTCACTCTTATAACACTGGATTGTATTGTATTGCCAGTCTGCCCAAAGGCAAGATCATAAACTATGTAAATGTAGCTGGCAATGCCGAATGTTACTGTACTGTCTGCACTTGATCCTGCATTAAGTATTATGGTGGTTAATAATCCATCCCATTGGCCTGAATTGCCTATTAATACTGCGTCTGCAGGAAGAGATGTTGTACTGGTTGAGGAAATGTAAATTTGTACATTCAGAATATTTGATGCCGTTCCATTATCTATAATATCAAGGGAATTCAATTCAATATGTCCATCAGCGGAGCTGTCGGTGTTAACCTGAAATCGTTGCATAATAATACCCGAATCACCGTCAGCAGGATTGACAGATGCAATTGAAGTGTTCCCAGAAGCTGTTAGAGTGTTTCCCTGAAAGATAGCCTCCTCAAGATTGTCTACAACATACAATTCTTCAGAATCCAGGCGAGCAAAAAAATCGAAAAGCCGCATGTCAAACCCGGCATCTGTATGAAATACGTAACCAGCGGCATCGGCATTAAAAGCCCCCTTGGCCGATTCCAGAAAATCAGGTGCCGGAGGATCGGGGACAGAACCGAACAGGTACCATCTTCTACGATGGTTCTCTCCAAGATATACCGGTATAGGTGCTCCGATGGAAGCAAGGAAATCTTTTGTGATTGTTACTCTCTCAGCTGTTTTGGAGGCCCAATTTATGCCGCGAGTAAAATGCGGTCCAAGAAAACTGACATTAGAGATTTGTACTTCTTCACTTACATTTGTTTCATCTAGAATAAGGCTCTCCTGGCCACCCACCCAGTAATGGTCTCTGCCTCCTGAAACCGCTATGATAGCGTCGGGGTTTTCGCTTTTCCCTGCCGAAATTAGCAGCGCGGCTTCTGAGTGTAAAATCGGAAAACTTGACGGCCCTCCGAAAACGTTATGTTCATTCATTACACAAAAAAAGGCGTTCGGCTCATTTATTAGGGCCTTAACAATACTACGAACAGCCTTAGCTTTCAAAGAGAAATCTCCGCCAAATGAATGAGAATGGAGTAGAGTGACATCAAGTACCATTCCTAATTTGCCAGCTGTTCTTACAAGATCAATTAAATCCTCCTCATGCGCAAGATTGCCCTGGTTGTCAAAATAGCTGTCATAATCTGTCCAGGGTATACCGTTGAAATCAGCATTGGGGGCCCAGTCAGTCCAGACCCTTATTAAGTTGAAACCCTTTTCTGCAAGACTTATTAAATCACTTTCACTCCAATGCCGTCCGTCATAATAGCTTGCTCCCAGCAAAAAAGCCGGTTGACCGTTTATTGTATATTGATCTCCAGTAATGCCAAGAACCGGAGGATCTATGACCGTTGCCTGTCCTGATGAGTATGTGTTTACCACTCCACTTCGATCAGTTGTTGTACCGTAAATGTAGTAGCTGCCAGGTACAACGCCTGTCGTATCCCATATACATACCTCATCATTACCCTCAGCTTCCGATGCGCACGCACTAATGGAAGTCCCATCAAAGCCGCTATTGTCATTATCATAGAATAGCGCGACAGTTACAATATCATCAGGGTCGCCTAATGTATAAGATATGCTTAATAATCCGCCTTCATTGATTTTGTCCCTGAACCCGTCAGGTTCGTTTATAGATAGTGTCGGCAGAGTGTTTGCTAAATTGATCGTCACGCTTCCCGGGGAATATGATCTTACTTGTCCGTAGCCGTCATCTGTAATTCCATAAACGTAATAAGTGCCTGCCGGGATTCCGCTGCTGCTCCAGGTACAGGTAATGCCTGTTCCTTCACCTGCAGAAGCACAACCGCCTATGAGCGTTCCGTCATAATCCGCGTTGTCTGTGTCATAGTAAAAATCTGCGAATACCGTATCGTCGGGGTCGTCCAGCATGTAAGTTATTGTAAAGGTGTCTCCTGACACTATGGTATCGTCAACTCCATCAGGATCTGATATGGTTAGTGCGGGAGATATATTCGGAGGTCCGATAATAAGCTGTCCCGGAGAATAAGCCTGTATTGCTCCGCTTCCGTCATCGGTTACTCCGTAAATATAATATGCGTCCGGGGTCATGCCGGAGGTATTCCAGGTGCAGACAGCGTCGGTTCCTTCACTGGCAGCAATGCAGTTTGTTATGGGTGTACCGTTAAAACCCAGGTTGTCCGTGTCATAAGAGAGCGAGGCTGAAACAATATCGTCAGGATCGTTTAGCGAGTAAATGATGCTGTATAAATCACCGGCTTTTATGACTGGATTTGAAATGTCCGGCTGAGAGATAGATATGTCAGGAGGAAAGTTTGTAGTGTAGGAAAACTCATGATTAACAGACTGTGGATTGCCCGCTGTATCTGATACCGATGTACTTACATTTACCGTATATATTGTTGAATCAGCCTGGCCGACCGGTGAAAATACTGCCTGGCTTGCGCTGCATGATGCTTTTGTCCATCCCGCCGGGGGAGTAATAGTTACAGACGTTTCATCAATGGTTGAACAATTAACTTCCTCGTCCCAGTTAATGGTAACTGCACTGTCGATGGATATCCCCGGTGCTCCGTTACCCGGAACAGTACTGCTGACCAGGGGCCCTGTCCTGTCTAGGATTACGGTGTTTCCTGTTGAAGGTGCCTCTACATTGCCCGTTGAATCAGACGCTCTTGTCTGGATAGTATAGGCTCCGTCAAGCGTCAGGTCCCAGCTAAACTGCCAGTTTGCAAATGGAGCAGGACATTCGGTACACAGAGCCGGACTCCATGTGTTGCCGCTATCTGTGGATACTTCTACGCCCGTTACATCTATGTTGTCTGTTGCAGTACCTGTTATTAGATATGGGTCCGGAGTGCTACTGTTGAAAACAGATCCATTAAGAGGAATGGTAATTACAGAAACAGGTGCACCGGCAATGGCTGTTGTGTAGGAAAATTGATGATTAGAAGTCATTGCATTACCGGCAGTATCAGCTACTGACGAATTCACGGTGATGGAATAACCTGTTATGCCTGTCTGCCCCGCTGGTGTGAATACTGCTTGACTGGCACTGCATGAGGACCTTGTCCATCCGACCGGGGGTGTGATGGTTACCGAGGTTATATCAACAGTTGAGCAATCAACTTCCTCGTCCCAGTTAATTGTAACTGCGCTGTCAACTGATACTCCTGCTGCTCCGGCACCAGGATTTGAACTGCTTACCGAAGGCACTGTTCTGTCCACTGTGACGGTACTGCCTGATGAAGGTGTTTCTATATTACCTGACGAATCGGCTGCGCGGCTTTGTATTATAAAATTGCCGTTATCCGGAAGTGTCCAGTCATAGGTCCAGCTTACGCCCGCCCCGGGACACCCCGTGCATACTGTTGAACTCCATGTGTTTCCTCCGTCAAGAGATATTTCAATATTCGATACCAGAAGATTGTCTGCTGCAGTGCCGCTTAT
>PIVU01000495.1 GCA_003354025.1 Nitrospirota bacterium | reverse complement strand
GACTTTTCTCTTCGGGCATCAATTTCATGTTCCAGTAATTCACTTATCCATGACAGGGAAACTGCCTTTTTGTGTTTTGCAAGCACCTCCTGCAGCTCTGTTGCTGCCGTATGAAGTTTAAGGGTTTTAAACTGACTGTTGACTGTCTCGATGTTCATCTTCACCTCCTGGGATTAAAAGTTCTTGATATTCCTCTATGGGTCTTGCGAATTTGTATGTTTTTGTTTTTTGTGGCAGGGCATCTTTGCCTGTCTTTTGTTCTGCCTGCATTTCTGCTTCAAGTTGCAGCAATGCCAGAATACTCCTGTAGTTGTAAGCCTCTACGGATAAAGCTTTCCTGCATGCCTCGTTTATCTGCAAATCTGTATACTTCTTATCAAGGGCAAGTATTCCCCATATCTTTCTTGTATCAATAAACCCGTTGCCCTGTTTCAGCAGTCTCAATACAACCTCTTCAACATAAGGTCCAAGCTTTACTGCCCTCTTTCGATAGTAAGAGCCTTCTTTCATTGAACGCTCCCAAGGGGTTTTGTGGCAGTCTTTTGTGCTTTTGGATATGTAAGGGTCGGTAATGCGGTCATGGACTTCTATCAACTTGCCTTTATGATAGATGGACACCTGTGTGGAATTTCCTATTATTATCACTTTCCGGCCAATGTGTTCCTCTTCTACGGAGTAGTATTTGTTACGGAAACGCACATGGCCGTCTTTTCTCACTTTGCCTTCGTGAAACTCTTCAATCTCATATGCAATTGCCGGTAAGGACTTTAATGCCGCTTTCTCTTCTTCTGAAAATACATCAACAGGTCTTCTGCGTGTGGTGCCGTGTATTCGTTCATTGGCAATTGCAACTTTTTTGTTGATATACGCCTGAGACTCAGCAAGCCCGTACCATTCATTGCCATGTGCCTGGTATAGTCTTCTTACAAAAGGCATCATCCTTTCGACTTTGCCTTTCAGTTGCGGAGTTCGGGGCGGAAGACACTCAATCTGGGTCCCGTAATGCGCGGCAAACCTTTCATATGCAGGGTTTAAGAGGGGTTCGTACTTTGAGGCCTCAATGGCAAAACACTTTGGGTTATCTGAAACGATCTTTTTTGCTACTCCGTCCAGTTCTCTGATTATATCTTCAAGAACTGTAAGTGTTGTTGTTACATCGTGTGTCCATACAAGACGGACCATCATGTATCGTGAGTGTCCCATTATCCCGACAAAGGCCCAGAGAGTCCGCTTTTTACCGCTTCCCGGATCTATTACATC
>PIVU01000494.1 GCA_003354025.1 Nitrospirota bacterium | reverse complement strand
TTCAGAGGAATTGTTCCATGGTAGGTCTCAGGAGTTTTCGTGTCTGCATTGAAAAAACCGTTTGCTATTGAATAGTCGTATATAGCTGTCTTGGGATATGGAGTCATAAGAAAAACATCACAGAATGTAGGTTTGCACTTCACAGTTAATGCCCATGTCTCCAAAGCTGTCTCAAGTGTTTCATGCGGAGCTCCTATGATGTTGTAGAGGGAAAACAGCACCTTTCTGTCATGGAGGATTTTGATACCAGCCAAAATCTGCTCTTTTGTCATTTTCCTGTTTAGTACTTCATTCCTGATAAAATCATTTCCTGACTCTAAACCGATTCCAATATAGAAAAGGCCTGCCTTAATTAAATCGTCAATAACTTCTGCTTTTATTGTTTCGGGTCTCATGAGGCAATAGAAAGGAATTCCTATTTCTTTAGGATACTTTTCTGAAAATTCTTTCACCCATTTAGGATTTACCGAGAGTATTTCGTCCCTGAATATCAGGTATTCAATCTTTGGATAATCTCTTTTCATTTCCTTCAATTCTTTAATTACACTGTCTACACTTCTCTGCCTGAACACAGGATCTCCCTTTAGAAGCATTTTATGGAGCTGATGGTTATGGCAGTATGTGCAGTTGAAGGGGCACCCCTGGCTTGTCATTACTGTAGCTGTCCTTGCCAGACGATAATCTTTATATTTGTTATAAATGCTTCTGTCGGGAGGTGGGAGAATATCAAGATCTTTTATCAGCGGGCGTTGATCATTTTTATATATCTTTCCGTCAACCTTTACCCACCAGTTTTTGACTTTTGTTATATCTTCACCTTTTTCCAATTTGCTGACAATTTCCGGCATTGCCTCGAATCCTTCACCTTTGCAAACGCCGTCTACACCATCTTCCTCGATCATTTCAGGGGAAAAAGTAACATGGGGACCGCCAAACATTGCGAAGAATTTGTGCTTCTGCTTTAATCTTCTGTTCCAATCAAGATATTCAATGTGGCCGCCGCTGAATGTTGTAAAAGCGACAATGTCCGGTTTAAATTCAACGAGAGTTTTTTCTACTTCTTCATAATCTATTCCTGCAATAGTTGTCTCATGCCCGTCCTGCTTAAGTACTGCAGACAACCACATTGGCCCAAAAGTAACGAAGCCACCACTTAATAACATTGTTCTATCAATGTGACCAACAAATAAGATACGACTCATACGATCTACCCCCTTGTAAGGCTATAACTATTTAAGAAAACAATATAACATATGTTATT
>PIVU01000493.1 GCA_003354025.1 Nitrospirota bacterium | reverse complement strand
ATCACAACAACTATTAGAAGAACCTTTCAGGCATTACGCATTGCAGTAAATGACGAGTTTTCTGCCCTTGATCAATTTTTGAGAAATATGCCTATCTGTCTTAAACCCAATGGCAGGATTGCAATACTGTCCTTCCATTCAGGTGAAGATAATCGTGTAAGCAAGTCTTTTCAGGAAGGGCTTGAAACTGGGATATATGCAGCTATTTCCCGCGAGCCCATACGGGCAACTTATCAGGAACAGTATGATAATCCAAGGTCGAAAAGTGCAATTTTACGATGGGCAATACGGGCAGCGATTGAATAATTGGAAGAGTTCAGATCCCGTTTTATTTATTACCATATGAAATCATCAATAAATCACAGCATCACAGGCAATTTCTTTTTCGCTAAAACCACTAATATTCCCATTGTTCGGTTTTCATTGTGAATACGATATATGTTGACTCGGCAGGGCTTCACAAGATAAACATCTGGATAAGGGAGTCAGGGCTCCATTCTTCAGATTTTCCTGACACCACATAATCAATAACAGAAAACAAACTTGACCGTAATGTACGCCTTAGCGTACACTAATAGGTACATAAAGGAGGTGCTTTATATGCCGAAAACCATGCCTATGATAGAAGCCCGAAAAAAGCTCACGTCCCTGCCGGAAGAACTGGAGCGCGATGGTGAGTCCGATGTGGTTGCTGTAACCCGCCGGGGCAAGCCTGTTCTGGCTGTAATGCCCTGGGAGCTGTATGAGGCAGTCACCGAGACGCTGGAAGTGTTGAGTGACAAAGACCTGACTAAGGAACTCAATAAAAGCATCAGGGAAATGGAGGCAGGGAAAGTAATACCATGGGACAAGGCGAAAAAAGAACTCGGCATATAAACTGGCAGATTGTCATCACCCCGACTGCCCTGAAAATGATCAAAGGCTTATCTGATGCGAGGATCAGGGGAAAAATTGCGGACGTTATAGACAGGCTTGCAGAAGATCCTGACAAGCAGGGGAAGCCCCTTGTAGGAGAGCTTAGCGGATTTAGAAGTATAAGGGCTGTTGGGCAGCGGTACAGAATTATTTACAAAATCATAAAGAAGCAGGTAGTAGTAATCGTTGTTGCTGCCGGTATCCGAAAGGAAGGGCACAAAATAGATATATACCAGCTTGCAAAAAAGCTTATTAAAATGAAGTTGATCGAATAAATATTGTAACCCTTTATCGTCATTGCCAACAGTAATTTTGTATTCCTCCCCGAGATAAATCAAATAGCTGCCGA
>PIVU01000492.1 GCA_003354025.1 Nitrospirota bacterium | reverse complement strand
TGAAGTGGTATAGATAAAGTAGACACCTAGTTAAGTTTGCTTTAACAGTAGACTTATGGAGGTGAACAATGACAAAAAAAAGAAAAAATTACTCAAAACAATTCAAAATCGACGCAGTAAAGCTCATAACTGAGCAGGGTTATAAAGTTACAGAAGCAGCCCGAAGCCTTGGTATCCATGACGGAATTCTAAGGCGGTGGAAAATGCAACTGGAATCCGACGAATCAAATCCATTTCCAGGCAACGGGAAAATGAGCCCTGAGAAAGAGGAACTCATAAAGCTCCGCAAGGAAAACAAACGCCTGAAGATGGAGAAAGAAATCTTAAAAAAGGCAGCAGCCTTCTTTGCCAAGGAGTCGATGTAAGGTGCGACTTCATCCGGCAGCAAATGAAGGCTTATCCCATAACTGCTTTGTGTGATGTTATGGGAGTGAGTCGGAGTGGGTATTACAGAAATGTTAAAAGAAATGCTCTTGGAAAAATAGATCCTGATTTTCCTTTGATTTCCAAAGTGCGAGAGATTCATGTTCAAGCCAAAAAGAAATATGGTTCCCGTAGGATGTCTGAACAGCTTCAGGCTGAAGGACACAATGTCGGTCGTTACAAAGCTCGCAGCCTAATGAGAAAAGCAGGTGTTTCTGTTGCCTATAAAAAGAAGTTCAAAAGAACCACTGATAGCAAACACAATCTCCCGATTGCCAAGAATTTATTGGATCGTAGATTCGATGTTGAAAATCCCAATACCGTTTGGTGCGCTGATATCACGTATTTGTGGACCAATGAAGGCTGGCTGTATCTAGCTGTCATCATTGATCTGTATTCTCGCAAAGTCGTTGGTTGGGCTTTAAGCAACCGGATGAAAGTATTTTTGGTCAAAGATGCTCTTTCAATGGCTTACTTTCGCCGCCGGCCTGGCAAAGGGCTGATCCATCATTCGGATCGTGGCAGCCAGTATGCCGCTGGAGAATACCAAAAACTGTTAAACCAGTACGGCATGACATGCAGCATGAGCCGCAAGGGCAATTGCTGGGACAACGCCGTTGTTGAGAGTTTCTTTCATACCCTGAAGACCGAATATACGGATGAAAAGCGGTATTCAACCAGAGATGAGGCCAGGATAGACGTCATCGATTATATCGAAATGTTCTATAATAGTTATCGTCTTCATTCAACATTGGGGTATGAAAATCCAAATGATTTCGAAAAAGGAATCATTAACAAAAAAGTTGCTTAACTTTGTGTCCATTATTACTTGACCACATCATA
>PIVU01000491.1 GCA_003354025.1 Nitrospirota bacterium | reverse complement strand
CTTCCGATATTGCCCACACCCGTATCGATTTGTGTTCTATGATATTCTCTACCAATCCTTTCGTATTTTTCACCACTCGACTATCTTTGAATTTCGACAATATTCCGTTCATATAGTTAAGAGTTGTTGCGAAATAGAGAAAAAAAGGCTAAAGTAAAAGGAAAAAGAGAAAGAAACGAGGCAAGAGAGGTGATAAGATGTTCAAATTGGAACGAGCCAAGAAATCAGATCGAATAATGAAAGCCTTAACCGGAATGACGATCATCGAATTTGAAGGGTTGGTGATCACCTTTAGCCTGGTTTTAAGAAAATATCAAGCGACCCGCAAGCCTAAGCGAAAACGAGCGGTAGGTGGCGGACGCAATCACACCTTAACAAATGCCGCTGAACGCTTGTTTTTTATCTTGTTCTATCTCAAATGTTATCCAACGCTAGACTTGGCCGGTTTTTTGTTTGGGGTAGACAAATCACAGATCCAACGCTGGGTCAAAGAATTGTTACCCCTGTTGGAAGAAACCTTGGGCTGGGAAGTGGTCTTGCCTGCCCGAAAAATCAACAGTGTTGCAGAGTTTGTGGCCCAATTTCCAGAGGTCAAAGATCTGTTTGTTGATGCCACAGAGCGTCCGGTGCGACGTTCCCAGAACAATAAGAAACAAAATGAACATTATTCAGGCCGAAAAGGAGGCCATACCAGGAAAAGTTTGGTAGCTGCTGATGAACGAGGTCAGATATTAATCTTGCCCCCCGCTAAGCCCGGTCGACGGAGTGATTACTTCCGGTTCAAACAAGCAGGCATTGGTGATATTTTGTCGCCTCAAGTGCCCATCTGGGTTGATTTGGGCTTCATTGGTATTGAGAAGGATTACCCTAATCTTGAGGTGGTTATTCCTCACAAAAAGCCTAAGGGTGGTTCTTTGACCCCTGAACAGGGTCAAGAAAATAAAATCATCAGCCAACTTCGGATCAGAATTGAACATACCATTAGTCGGCTCAAACGTTTCCGGGCCGTGGCTGATATTTACCGCAATCACGGAAGTCCATGGGCCGACAAATTCATTTTGCTTGCGGCGGGCTTATCCAATTATCACCTCCGTTTCGCTTAACCTTCCCACCTCCCATACCTCAGTCTGTCTTTTCTCTTTTTTGCCTTATTTCGCAACAACTCTATTATAGTAACTCCTTAATTCCCATGATAACCCTCCTAAATTTAGTGTTGAAAGTTACCATCATCATAAACTATCTCTTTTCTTATCTCCACTTTTCACGTAA
>PIVU01000490.1 GCA_003354025.1 Nitrospirota bacterium | reverse complement strand
GGTTTGGTTAAGCCACTCATTACAGATAGTTATTTTTCCGGATGAACACTTATTATAAAATATATTGACGTCATATAAATTATAACTTATTAAATTAGCTCAAGATGAGTTATAGAATGTTATTTGAAGAATCAATATTTGCCTATAGAGAAGCTGTTTGATGATGAACGAGGATCGCTATGATTTTTTTTGCAAATAGAGATTCTCTTGGCTCAGCATGATTAACATTAACCAATCAGAGGGAGGAATGCCATGGAAAGACGGGAATTTATCAAAAAAGCCGGGGTCGGAGCTGCTGCTGCTGCCGGAGCTGTAATTGTTGGAGCGCCTGCTGTACATGCACAGAAAACCATCGAAATTACAATGGTAACGACTTGGCCCCGTGATTTTCCCGGTCTGGGTACTGGAGCCCAGCGCTTTGCAAAAAGATTGTCTGATATGACCAATGGTCGTATGAAAGTTAATTATTATGCTGCCAACGAACGGGTAAAGGCCTTTGATTCCTTTGATGAAGTTGCCTCGGGCAATGCACAGATGTATCATTGCGCAGAATACTATTGGAAAGGCAAGCACCCTGGCTGGGCTTATTTCTGCTCTGTTCCCTTTGGATTAACCTACAGTGAAATGAACGCCTGGATTCGTTTTGGAGGAGGCCAGGAATTATATGATGAACTGGGTGCCGAATTTGGCGTCAAAGGATTACTCTGCGGTAATACCGGTTCGCAGATGGGCGGATGGTTTAGAAAAGAAATCAATTCTCCCGATGATCTGAAGGGGCTGAAAATGCGTATTCCAGGTCTTGGAGGCGATGTCATGGCCAAGCTTGGTGCCTCTCCTGTTTCCCTTCCCGGAAGCCAGATCTATGAAAACCTGATTTCCGGATCAATCGATGCTACAGAGTGGGTGGGCCCATGGAATGATGCATTCATGAAATTTTATGAAGCTGCCAAGTATTACTATTACCCGGGCATGCATGAGCCGGGGGCGGCGCTGGGAATCGGTATGAATAAAAAATGGTGGGATGGCCTTTCAAAATCTGACCAGCTGATTATTGAAGCTGCTGCAGCAATGGAAAATGATTATATGATGGCCGAATTCAATTCAAGAAATGGAGAAGCTCTTGCCAAACTGGTTACTGAGCAGGGCGTGAAACTGCGTGAATTTAACGATGATATCTATGATGCTTTTGGGGAAGCAGCTGCGGAAGTATTTGAAGAGACAAGAAAGCATAGTCCATTGGCAGACAAAATCCATGTCAGTTTTCTAAAAGCACGT
>PIVU01000042.1 GCA_003354025.1 Nitrospirota bacterium | reverse complement strand
AAGGAAAACCGCTCTCTCAATTGATTTTCGAGAAACCTTCTGTACTGGTTATTTATGCCTGCCTTTTTATTTGTGAACAGTATAAATCCCGGCGGTTTTGTTTTCACCTGTGTAATGTAGTAAATTTTGACCCTTCTGTTTTTGTATAATTTCGGTTCCTGCTTCGCAAGGGCTTCCCTTAAGAACGTATTCAGTTCATGAGTGCTGATCCGCTTTTCACTTTCTGCAATTACCTTATCTACAATCGGGAAAAGTTTCGTAACTCTCTGTTTATTCATGGCTGATATTGTCAAGACAGGTACATAACGCATAAACCAGAGTTTCTGACGCACCTTATCAATCATGTCTTCCACAGACATTTTTTCCTTATCTACGAGGTCCCACTTATTTACAAGAATAATTGCGGGTTTTCTTGCCTGAATAATACAACCTGCAATTTTCTGATCAAGCTCCACAACACCATCAGAAGCATCCAGCACAATAATTGAGATATCACTGTCCTCTATATTTCTCAGCGTTCTGATAAAGGAATATTTTTCCACAGTCTGCGCCATCTTGCCCTTTTTCCGGACCCCCGCAGTATCAACAATGACATACTTCCTGCTGTAGTATGTGCATAGCGAATCAACAGCGTCTCTGGTGGTTCCAGCTATAGGACTGACAATCATTCTTTCTTTGCTGAGAAGACCGTTAACAAGAGTAGATTTGCCGACATTAGGCCTGCCGACAATTGCGATTCTCGGATATTCGGATTTCTCTTCAGTGCTCTCCGGCAGCAGTGCCACAATATTATCCAAAAGGTCATCATAACCGTTTCCGGTCTTTGCCGAGAGAGGAACAAGGTCAACGCCGAGAGAATAGAAATCATAGAGAGCTTTCTCCTTGCGCGTGCCGTCAATCTTATTGACAGCATAAAAAACCTGCTTCTCAAATTTTCTCAAATTATCTATCAGCTCAATGTCCTGAGGTAAAACCCCGCTGTCAGCATCCATAAGCATAACAACGATATCCGCCTCTTCTATGGCCAGCAGGACCTGTTCCTTGACTTCCCGGTAGATCTCCTCATTGGGCTCATGAAGAAAACCTCCGGTGTCCACCACAAGGAAGCTCCTGCCTTCCCATTCAGCGTCTCCGTAAATCCTGTCACGGGTAATGCCCGGGAAGTCCTCAATGACAGCGCTCTGCTTTCGTACTATTCGGTTAAAGAGCGTAGACTTACCCACATTCGCTCTTCCGACTATCGCAATTACTGGTTTACTCATTATTTAATATTTCCTGTCAATCCGTAGTTTCGTGCCGTTCCTGCATTCTGCGTAACGGCACAGGACTTCATTTGCATAAAAGCCGGGTTCTGAATAAAAACCCAACCCTTATTGTAGCACATGACCTTCTACTAACGGGTTGTTACGGGGGGAAGCATAAATAACAATTCACGATCTGGGAATACCGACTAATGAGGTTTTCACTGCGTCATTCTCCTTTAATCCGCTATGGCCGCAATTATCCTTAAAAAACAGGGAGGAAATTGACGAAGCCGTCAACAAATGGTATATTTTGTGAGATGATAATAAAAAGTTTCATAGGCATATTTATTATCACTCTCGCCTTAAGTTCTTCCTGTATAGCTGATATTTACAAATACGTTGATGACAACGGTGTGGCTCATTTCACTAATGTCCCCGGAGACAGTAATTACAGTAAGATCATTTCCGAAGGTTCAACTTCCAGCACACAGACGTACGATCACATTATTAACAGAAAATCAATCAAATACGACATTGAACCGGCTATTATTGAAGCCGTCATTACCGCTGAATCCAACTGGAACCCGAAGGCCCGTTCAAAAAAAGGCGCTATCGGTCTTATGCAGCTCATGCCTGCTACCGCGAAGGAAATGAACATTACCGACTCTTACAACCCTGAAGAAAATATCGAAGCCGGCACTCGGTACCTCCGGCACCTTCTCAACAGATTCAATGAAGACCTGGACCTTGCTCTTGCAGCGTATAATGCGGGACCTTCCAGGGTAGAAAAAGCAGGAGGAATCCCGGCTATTACTGAAACCAGAATGTATGTGAAAAGTGTTAAATCATTCTACAAAGGTTATTCCCGTAATAAGGTAACTCCTATATATAAAATCACTTTTAAGGACGGGACCATTCTGTATACCAATACTCCTTCCTCCAATGATAAGCACGAACTTTCAAATTTTTAAAAAAAAGTCTAAAATAGTAGCCTATGACCGAAAAAGAAGAATTACGCCGCAAGATTTTTGCGCTTAAAAAGGAAAAAAACGCCATAATTCTGGCCCATAATTACCAGAGAGATGAGGTCCAGGATATTGCCGATTACAGGGGAGACTCTTTAGAGCTGTCCCGTATAGCAGCAGATACTGACTGCGATGTAATCGTCTTCTGCGGAGTTCATTTCATGGCAGAGAGCGCTTCCATTCTTTCACCGGACAAGACAGTCCTGCTGCCGGAAATCTCGGCAGGCTGCCCGATGGCGGACATGATAGCTGCAGACAGTGCAAGAAATGCCAGAACACAGTTCGCCGGCTTTGAGTACCACGAAGGGTTTACCTACCCTCCTGAATTCTCTCTGAAAGATATAAAGAAACTGCATCCCGGGGTCCCCGTTGTTACTTACGTAAATACAACAGCTGAGGTCAAGGCGGAAAGTGATATCTGCTGTACATCTGCCAACGCTGTAAAAATCGTAGAATCCCTGGACTCCGATAAAGTCATATGCATACCCGATAAAAATCTTTCAGCATGGATTGCCAGAAATACTAAAAAAGAAGTCATTGCATGGGACGGTTTCTGCCATGTCCATGAGAGGGCCACGGCTGACGATGTAAAAAGTGCCAGGGAGGCACATCCGGATGCTCTTGTCCTTGCACACCCTGAATGCAGAATGGAAATCCTTGAAATGGCTGATCATGTAACGAGCACTTCGGGCATGTTAAGGTATGCGCAGTCGTCAGATGCAAATGAGTTTATAATAGGCACGGAAACTGGTCTGATGTACAAACTCAAAAGCGATAATCCAGACAAATCATTTTATCCATTAAGAAAAGACATGATCTGTCCCAACATGAAAAAGACTTCTTTAAATAGCGTTCTACATTGTCTTGAAACAGAGACATATAAAATCAAAGTCCCGGAAGAAATTAGGGTACCCGCCAAGAAGGCCCTTGACAGGATGCTGGAAGTCAAATAAGCATCACTCTTTTTTATTAATTTTCATTTTCAATATAATTACGCGCATTAGCATTGCCCATTTTCGCGGCAGCCTTAATGTCGTCCATTGCCCGCTGCCTTTCACCGATTCTTAAGTAGACATGTCCGCGGTTGTAATAACTGATATTATCAGAGGGATTAATTTTAATGGCCGCGCTATAGTTCTCCAGTGCTTTTTCATACTTGCCCAGCTCTGCATAGGCTGACCCGAGATTTGAATACGCTTTAGAATATTTAGGCTTCAGTTTTATAAGTTTGCCGTAATTTTCAATAGCAGCCGGAAGATTGCCTGTCATCTCATAAAGTGCGGCCATATTACGATACGCAAGCGCTGATCCGGGGTCAAGCTCAACCACATGTTTAAAATCATCTATGGCCCTCTGATACATACCGGGCCTTGCCAGAAGAGCACCGCGGTTCAATAAAGCCATTGCAATAACCGACCGGTCCTCCAGGTCAGAACCGATGACCCTGGCAAAATCTTCGATGGCCGCCTCATGCATTCCCAGACTCTTATAACATATTCCCCGGTTATAATAGACTTTTATCCTGTCAGGGACCTGCATTACAGCAGTATTAAAACTCTCTATGGCCCTCCGGCAGTCAGCCGAACCTGCATAGGATATACCGAGATTTATATGCGCATCCGTAAAGGACGGATTAAGTTCAATAGCTTTCTTAAAATCAGCAATGGCCAGAGGATGGTCCCCCTGATTACTGTAGGCCTTGCCCCGGCTGTTATACACGCTGTAAACTGGAAACAGCCTCAGTTCGGCATTCCATAGTGCCAGTGAATTTTTCCATATTCCTGTCTGCTTTACCGTCAGAGCAGAGAGCGATACAAACACTATAAGCAATACAGCAGCGAGAACCCCTCTTTTAAGATTTAATTTTTGCCCGGCACCCAATATTTCCCACAGGTATGCAGCAGACAGTCCAAACAGTAACATGATCCCTGTACCAGGAAGGTATGTATAACGATCAGCAGCGGCATAATATCCGATTTTCACTATGCCCAGAACTGGAAGCAGTGTAATGATGAAAAACATCCAGACCGTCAGCCATATTTTATTTTTTCTCCATGACATTACACAAAACAGAGTAATAGCGGTTACAAACACAAATGATAATATAATGTCCGGGTTCATAATGTTTATTTTTCCAGTGTATGCATAGAACGGGGCAAGGTTTATGGGCAGCAGTAATTTATACAGATAAAAACATATTGCACGTACAGCCAGAAGCAATCGCTCTGAAAAAACAAGGTATGATGACAGGGGGACTTCTTCTCTTATCGTTGCATTAGAAAGGACAGTGACTGCTACAAAAATTATACCCATAACAAAAAAAGGTATCTTCTCAATGAGTGCTTTATTCCTTTTATCCTTATCCCGGGTTGAGGTTATTCTTTCAAAGGGATAGATATCAATCAAAACCAGTATCAAGGGAAGTACAACCGCAATAGGCTTGCTCATAAAAGCCATAAGAAAAAAAACAAGAGCCAGCACATAATAACATGTTCTTTTTCCAGAGCCGGAATCTTTTAGGTACTTTACATAATGAAGCAGGCTTAGCAGAACGAAGAATATCGAAAGAACATCTTTCCTCTCCGTAACCCATGCTACAGATTCCACACGCAGCGGGTGTATCCCGAATAAAAGTCCGGTTACACCTGCCGTAATAAGAATGCTTCTTATAAGAACTTTGCCATTGTCGGATATGGCAGAATCCCGTTTCACCTGCACAATGCCCATTATACCGGCAACAATAATGACTACAAGAAATGCATTCAGACTATGCAGAATAACATTGGCTAAATGATGCCCAAAAGGATCGAGCTCCCATACAGAATAAATCAAAGCGTGAGAGAGCCTGGTTACAGGGACCCATAGAGTGTCCTGAAAGGAAAACATCCAGTTGATAAATTCCGAATCAATGGACTGTATATTGGGGTTGTCATAAACGTAATTACCGTCATCCCAATCAACAAAATCATTTTGAAGAGCAGGAAGAAACACTGTGAAAGTGACAATAAAAACCAGGCATGCAACAATCCTGATTTTGGAAGCAGTCTTTGAGAACATTAGCATGCTTTGATTATTTCGCCTCTATTGTAAGTATTTTTTCCGCTGTCCGGGTTTAGATAATGTAATACGGCTTAATCAGTAAAAAATAATTTTAACAGGAACAACAAGGCAAGTTCAAGATTTGAGAGATGCTGAGGTTGCAACGACCATAGATTATTTAACTACCTTTAACCAGTTCGACTTTATCTGGTTTCGTGGAAAAGTATCCCGCCCTTTTTTCAAGATACTTAACAAATTCACTGGCAGGCACTGGAGGGCTGTATAGGAATCCCTGAACTGAGTCACACTTATGAAGACGCAAAAATGAAACATGCTCTTCCGTTTCAACACCTTCTGCAACAACTCTCATGTTAAGACTGTGGGCCATTGCTATAATTGCTGCTACTATTGCCTCAACATTCCGGTCTACCGTTATATCTTTTATAAATACACGGTCTATTTTTATGGTATCAATAGGGAATTGTTTAAGCGCTCCCAGTGATGAATAACCCGTACCGAAATCATCTATCGATGTCTGAATTCCTAAAGAAGTCAGTTCGTTCAATAGCTTTATGCTATTGGGCTCCATAGCAATGCTTTCAGTGATTTCCATATTCAAAGATTCAAGAGGCATCCCGGTTTCATCCAGCACTCCCTTAATACGTTCTATGAAATTCGGCTGATGGAACTGACGGGACGAGAAATTGACATTAACGGACAAATGTTGATATCCGGCATCATGCCATGCCTTGTTCTGGGCACATGCAACTCGCAGCACCCACTCGCCGATTGTTGATATCAGGCCGATTTCTTCAGCAAGGGGGATAAATTCCACAGGTGAAATAAATCCGTGTTCAGGGTGCTTCCATCGTATAAGCGCTTCCGCCCCGATAATTTCAGTCTTCGCCACTGACACTATAGGCTGGTAATAAACCTCAAACTCCTGCCGCTCCACTGCCCTGCGAAGGTTTGCCTCAAGATACAGGGTCTTTTTAATTGAGTCATGGATAGAATCATCAAATATCTCATGCCGTCCCCTGCCGTAT
The DNA here is from genome assembly GCA_003354025.1 of Nitrospirota bacterium. Classification (GTDB taxonomy): domain Bacteria; phylum Nitrospirota; class Thermodesulfovibrionia; order UBA6902; family UBA6902; genus Glo-13. The sequence continues at coordinate 16,261 of PIVU01000042.1, read as the reverse complement.
GCTTTAGCACGATACATAGCCGAGTCTGCATCACGAAGCAGTTCATTGGCAGATGAATAACCCGATTTACTCAGCGATATACCGATACTGGCCGATGTAAAAATATCATGTCCGTCAATTTCAAAGGGCAGTAAAAGCGACTCCTGTATCCTGTCCGCTATGAAGGTCGTATCATTGACACTGGTTATATCGTCAAGGATAATGGCGAATTCATCTCCACCAAAGCGGGCAACTATATCATTTATGCGTATGCATTCCTTTAATCTTTGCGCAACTCCTATTAAGAGTTCGTCTCCCACCATATGACCCAGGCTGTCATTGACTACCTTAAAACGGTCAAGGTCGATAAACAGGATTGCAAACTGATAATCCTTGTGCCGTTTAGGCCGGGTAACGAGACGCCTTAAGTGCCTGGTAAACATATTTCGGTTCGGCAGGCCTGTCAACTGGTCATATAAAGCCTGATGTTTGAGCTGCTCTTCAGCTTTTTTGCGGTCCGTAATGTCACGCATCATCGCAATAAATATACACCTGTCCTCTGATGAAGCCGGTGAAATTGAAAGCTCTATCGGCAGGGAGAAGCCCTCTTTGTGCGTTGCATTTAACTCAAACTGTTTATGTAATACAGAATTGTCCCTGTTGATGTTCATATACTTCTGCCATTTTACCAATTCCTCCGGCTCTGACGAACTTAGAATAGTCCCGGAGATTTTCTTCCCGACAGCCTCGTTAACACTCCACCCGAAAATCACTTCAGCCTGGGGGTTCCATGAGAGAATCTCATTATCCTCATTTACGGTAATAATCGCATCAAATGCATTGTTAACGATCAAGCGTGTATTTTCTTCAGCATCTCTCCTGATGATCTCGCGCGCCTCTATTACCTCCTCCATCAGCCGGCGAAACCGCTCCTCCAGTATATATATTTGATCGCCCTTTATTTCTTCATCTTTATTGTTATGGCTTCCGAAAAGTTCATTCTGTGAAAACCTGGAAACATGGGCCGTTAATTTCTGGATACGCCGGGTAATGGCAATCATAATAAACACAAAAGTCATAATAAACACAATGGCCGCCATGGCCCTCTGTTTTCGTTCAGAGAAAATTATAGATTTAGTCAGGACCTCCATTTCTGATACGGATATGAAAGATACAAGTTTCACCACATGCTCAGCTGAACCATAGTCAAAGAACTCGTTGCCTATTACATGTGATTTATCCTGCAGCTCTCTAAGGAAGGCCCCTTTCGGATATTCATCATTATTGCTGCTCGATAATATGTTTGCATCCTCTTCAGCACTGATTAAGGCTATGGAATATCCGGGAGGTGAAAAACGCATTACCGCCGATAAAAAAATTTCATCAATTGGAGAAACAAGCAGTAATATTGCATCTGTTTGACCTTTCTTGTTTAATAGCCGTGCGGATGCAACAATATAGGACATCCCTTCCTCCTCGACTATTAAACTCTGACCGGTGGTCCTGTCAAGCGTAAGTGCATCAGGGTGAAGAACAGCTTCAGGCAACGCCTCCAGCCTGGATATGAATATCTCCCTGGTCCTGCCTTTGCCGTCAAGCAGTATGGCATAACCCGGTTGAATATACGTCCGTAAAACAGAATTCCCGGGGAGCCACTCAGGAAGACGCCTGTGCGTTTTGATATTATCCCCTTTCTGTTTCCAATCCTGCTGCAAAATATAGTCTCTGAAATTGCTACGGCTAACAAATAGTTTTGATGCCTGATGATGGATTTTTACAGCGTGGTCAAAATGAAGACGGTTGCTCATGGCCTGATGAGACAGTTTATCCACTGTCTGCTGCTGTATAATACTCTCAATTCTGCGTGATTGAACAGTATCAAGCACGGCCCATGTCATGATGCCGACCAGGACCGTAACTGCTACCATTTTAGTTGTCAGCGACATCTTTCCATAATATCCTGACTTCCGGGGAATTATTGATTTACCCTTATTCATGAAAAATCGTCACCTCGGTTCTCCCGATAGTTCATTTTCATGAAATTCCCAACCCGCTTCCCTGAGACCTGATGCAGGAATAACACCGATACTGTTCCCCAGCATTTCGACTTCGCTAATTAAATATTCAACCAGTTTTTGAGCATGAGGGTTTGAAGTATGATCATCCTCCCATGTTGTAAGATTAAAAACACGGTAAAGCGGATAATCGCCACTGAGAAGATGGTCCGTTTCATTATGTGCAAAACCGTTAATCCTCAGCGGAGATACACTGATTTTATTACTGTCCCTGAAGTATCGATGAATAGATGTCATGGTTTCATAACCTATCGCTTTCGGATTACTGGAAACGGAGTAGATCATATCCGGAATAGCACCCACCTCCCGTATTAAGGGACTGAATAAATCTTCGTTAGCAAGCAGAAGACGCCAGTGCCCCGGTCTCAACTTACAGTGCAGGCGGGCAATTGGCTGTATCTGCATATCAGTCACGCGCCCTTGACCATGGTTCTCGATTTCGGACCAGTTGCCAATATCGCCCATAAAAATTCTCTGGGCTTCTTCAAAGGTGACATCCTTAACAGGATTGTCTGGATGCACTATGAGCAGCAGCGCTGCAATCCCCAGCGTATGAAACTTAATGCCGGGGAGCCTGTCCGTTGCTCCCGGAGGACAACAGAACCCGCCTATGTCAACTGTTTTTTTCAGAAGTCTTCCGGCGGTGATACCGCATGTGCCATGGTTTACGGTAATTTTCAAATTGTGCATTTCAGCATAATCATTTATTTTTGGTGCAAGGTAAGGGTAAAGATGCTGGTCCAGAGTAATAGCCACATCTTCACCGTCATCAACCGGTCCATATATAATCGGCTGACTAATCCAATCTGGAGACATATCATAAACTTTGTCGGGTTGAGTAAACTCCACACCTCTCCAGGCCTCTTCAACTGCGTAGCCCGACTGAACGGATAATAACAGCATACCCGCTGGAATCAATACAATGGCTGCAAGCCTAATGATAACTTCAAGCATCTTACTCATTGTTTTTTCAACCTTTTGCAGCGTCTGATTCATAAGTATATCACTCGCTTCACGCAGTAAATACCTACTCCTATATATTCGGCATATACAGGCTGTTTATTAAGGCATAAGCTTAGCTTATTACACCATTACCCTAAGGATTTGATTTATTTGACAAAATAAATCAACCATTTAATCCGAGCTGCAACAACATAGAATCAAGGGAACAGACTTCATACTTGATATGTTCGGGCAAAGATAATATATTAAAAAGACTTATGAATAATCTTAAGCAGCTAATTATTGATAAAATTAAAAAAGAAGGCCCTGTTTCATTTGAAACTTTTATGGACATGGCCCTTTATCATCCTGAATCCGGATATTACTCATCCCCCGGAACATCTGTCGGCAAAGAGGGTGATTTTTATACAAGCCCTCATCTGCATGCAATTTTCGGTGCAATGATCGGAAGGCAGTTCATGGAAATGTGGGAGTCCATGGGAAAACCCGGCAGCTTTTATGCAGTTGAGATAGGAGCGGGACATGGTTATCTTTGCAAGGATATTCTTGACTATTTGCAGAAATGCTCAGATATGCCGGACTTAACTGACTTTCAGCGTGCATTTAGATATGTCATTGTCGAACCATATACACATTTCGAGCAAAAGCAGAAGGAGATATTGAAGGAGCATATAGAATCTCCTCCCCCCAATATTATAGAAAACAGAAAGTTGAACGAGATTCGATGGATAAACTCATTAAATGAACTTGATAATATTACGGGCTGCATATTTTCAAATGAGCTGCTTGATGCCTTCCCGGTCCATCTTATTGAAATGAAAGATACCCTGGAAGAGGTATATGTCAATGTTGACGGTGATGGTTTTTTCGAAGAAAACAGTGATCTCAGTTCTGAAGCATTATCGCAGTATCTCAGTTCTTTTTCCATATCACTAGACTATGGATTCAGGACTGAAATCAATCTAAGGATCAGAGACTGGCTTCAGGATGTATCTTCAGTTCTTAAACATGGTTTTATATTTACCATAGATTATGGATATACTGCATCAGAGTATTACAATGACGACAGGACCAGCGGTACACTTCTCTGCTATCACCAGCATCTCTATAACGAAGACCCCTATAAGAACATCGGTGAACAGGACATTACGGCGCATGTTAATTTTTCTTCAGTGAAAACGTGGGGAGAGGAACTGGGTTTCAAGACTCTCGGATACTGTCCCCAGGGCACTTACCTTATTTCATCGGGTATCGATGAAGTCATTACTGAACTCTATGCAGACTCGCCGGACTATCTCTCTGAAGTATCAAAAATCAAAGGACTGATAATGCCGCAGGGCATGGGCGAATCACATAATGTCCTTGTTCAATACAGAGGAGACAGATCACCTCACCTGAGAGGATTGTCCATGAGAAACTTAAAAAGCAGCCTGTAAATCGGTATTATACATCAGCGGTCACAGCAAGCCTGATCTGATGCTTCAGGATAGCCAGGCGAATCATTCCAAGATTAGAGTCTTTTCTTGCAACAATAACAAGGAATGCATCGCTTCCCACACTGGCAAGCATAACAGGGCCTTTTTCATATTCGATCATGCTTACGCTCATACCGCCCATTGCAAGCTTACTTCCCATAACTTCTGCTGTCCTGAATCCATCCAGTGCAAGAGCGCTTATCATTTCAGCATCTTCATCGGTTTTCACTATAGAGTCAATAATAAAACCATCCCTTCCCGCCAGACATACGGCACGCACTCCGCTGATCTTTGAAAATTTTTTCAGAACATCCTTCATCTTCAATGCTATTCTGTCTCCGGGTTTAATACTTGCCGGACTATGAGTAAAGGGCAGATAGAGAGTAAGCATCCAGTATGACACTCCGGCTACGATGGCCATAAATGAGGACAGCAGCAACACGGCCTTCAATTTACCGGCAGCTTCCCCCTCCATTAACAAAAACCCTGCTGCAATAAGAAAGGCAAATTGTATCAAAACAGTATAGGCCAGTCCCCACAGTTTTGGTGAGTCAATGGTCATTCTTTTTGAATGCTGCCAGTATAGAAAAAAACCAAATGCACTGACGGAGACCGTCCCGAGTACAGCGCTCATAATGTAGTAAATGCCTGACTGTATGGTTAACATGTTCATTTGTTTCTTATCACGGCATACCCGAAGGTATATTGATTCACCGACTTGTTTAATAAAGGATTTATAATTGCCGATAAAAACGGTGTCCTTCCATGGAAGCATTCCCGGCTGTTATCACAATCGGAAGACCAGGAATCCACCCAGCCAGGAGGATTGACAGGGAGCCAGTTGCATAGAGTCAGGTCGCAGGCAACTGTTGTTGAATCTCTGTTCCAGTCTTTAAAGTAAAACTCATAGGCAATCCCCATACTGTCATCTTCATAGGTTGACACTTCAGTTTCTGTGCTGCTTACTGTTACCCCGGGCTTGCTCTCTAATTTACGCTGCTCATTGTCCTCACTACTGTCCATGGATAAACAGCTGCCGCAAAACTCCGGTATTTTCTGTTGTATACGGTCCATGTCAACAGTTATGTCTTTTACTTTAAAAGCTACATCCGTTAACAATGTGCCTCCAGTGCCGGCTGCGCTTACTAGATAGGAAACGGGAACTTCGTCTTTGAATCTCTTAAAGATATTCCGGGAACCGTCCGGGTTTTGGGGTGGATCACTAAACTTCCTGATTGACGCATGAATACTTCCATTTCCGAATCCGAGAAATTCAGCAGGCAGATTTAATCCCTTTAGTTTTTCATACAAGTCCTTCCCGTAATCATATTGATAAGAAAAAATATAGCAATACAGAGGTGAGTCGCCTTCATAGACAATCTGCCCTCCGCCCTCGGGATACTTGTTCCCGCTAAAGTAGAGTTGCAAGGCAACGATCTGGAAATACATATCAGCATCGAGCAAATCAGACACTTTATTAACAATCCTGCTGTAATCCTGGATTCTGGAAGCATCCTGGATTCCGTCAGTGATGATCACGTAGTGCTTTGCTTTATGAGCTTCATCACCCGACCTTTTTGATATTGAATCAAGAACATTATCGAAGTAAGTGTTGTTTTTTTGATAAAAGAGAATGTCTTCAACCGCTTTCCATGCATCACCCCCTATAACATTCTCAGGGTCTGAAAAAGAGTAGTAGCGATAGTCGCCATGTTCTCTGATGTGTGTTTTTACGGCCCTTAGCAGATAAATATAGGGTGAACTGTAATATCCCTTCATTGACCCGGAATCATCTATAAACAATTCTGTTATGTCTGAAACAGCATGGCCTTTCTTTAAAGGGGAGAGCCTTTCAATTACAGTTTTAGCCGGCGGGAATGATGCAAAGTAACTCTGGACAGCCATCAACCCTCCCAACAGTATTACTGCGAGGGGGACGGCCAAAGATACTATTCTTTTTTTCAAACAGCATTACTCCTTTCATGAATACAGGGGATCCCGGAACTCTTTAACAATTGCTATGGAAGATTGGGACAACATTCCCGCCTAAAGTTAAAGAATACGATCATCAGTCGCAGAACCAAAACCATTTTCACTGCTGAATTTTTATAGAGTAGCAGCACATATGATTATCAAGGACCTTGTCGACAAGGTCTTTAGGCACGCCTGTTTCATCAATATACTCCTGGGCAAAACCTTTTTTCCCTGATCCTGACTTGCATCCCAGCTGATAGATAAGCACCTTCTTGCCGCCTATGGTAATTTTCTCTGCAAAAGCGCTTCTCATGGGCTGGTGGACAGCGCAGAACGGACTAACACCGGCCCCTCCGCCGACACGATACTTTCGGGGGATTTGTCCGGGCCTGTTAAACTCATCGGTAAACTCCGCATAACTTGAGGGGAGCCCCATAAAAACATCGTTATAGTTTTTTATTGACCCGGCAAAGGGACATTTCTGCAGTCCAAAAACATCCCCTCCCTGATATGTAGCTTGACCCTCAATCCGGGCAATCGGATTAGTCGCGTCCTTAATTGCCGCTATGTAATCGTCAAAAGACGGGTAGTCAATCGCACTTATACTGTCGGCTGTCATTAACGCATTTCTCATAAGAGTGCCCTTTGCACTCGCTGCTCCAACCTGAGTAATCATGACCTTTATCATGTCCAGAAAACTGATATGAGCAATATCCAGAATATTATCTTCTACTGACAATTGATGTCCTCCTTAATATGTAATCTGCCTCCGCATCTACCGGTTAATGACAGGCTTTAAGTAAACCTGCATACCACATGAGTTCTTCAGTCTCAGACGAGGCCGGACAGACTCTATACAAAATACGTTTAAAGCACTGAAGCAGCAACTGCAAGTTTTTCTTTGTGTCTCCTGATTGATAGACGTATCAATGCAAGATTCGCCCCCTCATCGGCTGCGACAACAAGAAACATGTCCTGTCCTACAGGCGCCATCATGACCGGGCCATCATTAAACTCAATCATGGTCATATTAAGACCGCCCTTTTCCAGCTGTCTTCCCATAGATTCCGAAGATCCGAATCCGCCTGAAGCTATGGCCCCGATCATCTCTGCATCGACTCCCTTTTTTACTATACTGTCAATTAAAAAACCGTCTCGTCCTACAAGACATACAGCGCTTACTCCGTCCAGTCTCGTAAACATACCTAAAACCTCTTTTGCATCTTCCATGTCACCCTCCTGCCCCTTTCATATTTTTGAAAGGACTCTATTATAAGTTACCCTGTAATAGTCCAGGGCATTACTACATAATCATTGCAGCTTTATTCTCAATTTGACACAGGGTCTGTCAGGAATACTCCCTGTTCCCTTTTGACCGTCTCTTATCCGCACCCAGGGTATTATATTTATGGAGAGATTCCATGTCCTTTACATAGCGCATGCTTAAGGGCTTCTCTCCCTTTGAATCCACAGATACCCATTCCGAAAAAGAGTCGTCTTTATTCCTGATTAAACTGCTGTCATCAATGTAGAAAGCTTTACTATCTTCCGACATGTTTGCATTAATTCTTACCCACTCAACAAGCTCTGCTGCAGTCCTGCTCTTTATCATTGGGACTTTCTTTCGTACACGGGTAGGCATAAAAGTTACCATTGCCCCTGCACTCATAGTGACCCACTCTGAACGGGGCGCAGCCTTATCCGTCTTCTTCAGTTTATTATCGTTGACGACAATCCTGTGTATAGACGGCCGGTTCTCTTCAGCATTTATCACTGATACGTCATCGGTCTCCAATATTTCCCCGGTGCTTCCCTCTTTTCTCCCGATAACTCTGGTAATGAGTGCTTTGACCTGGGCCTTCAGCCCTGCATGTTCTTCTTTCGGAATGATAGTTCCGTGCACAGGATTATTCCCGGACAACATATCTGTCACAGGTATATTTTCAGCATCTTCACCTGTCTCCAGGCGGCATCTATAATCAAACACATTGTCCTGCAGACCCATATCTCCTGCAGCATCATAGACATCATCAGCCTCAACTCTTTTTTTCCCTTTTTCGTATGCCCTGGCCATGGACCTGTCGCACAGCGAATTGATCAACCGGGGTGTTCCTCCGGTTTGAAAAGCAGCCATGAGAGCTTCCCAGCCTGTTTCAGCAAATATGGAAGGGTCTCCTCCAGCCGCTCTTAGCCTGTGGGTAATGTATTGACGAGTACTATCGGGAGACATTTTTTTTATTACTTCAAGGGAGGCAATGCTCTGTTTGAAAAGCTGCATATCCGGGTGGTTGATTGTTTCCATAAACTCCTCACGGGCAAGCAGCAGAATCCGGACCAGTTTTTTTGAATCCTTCTCCAGTTTATTGAGAAGGCGAATACCAGTGAGTGTATCATTTTCTATAGTATGAAATTCATCGATTATCAATAGACAACTGCCACCTTTATTGTAAAGCCCTGTAAGAGCATCTCTGATATTATCAAGCATTAATGCACTGTCCGGCGTCTTATCTAAACCGAGTTCCTGTGCAATATATAAATAGAGGTGATTACTGTTTGCAGGAGGCTCGGCCATCCATATTAGCCTTAGCTCTTTCACTTCATTACTTCTTATCATTTTACTAAGAGTTGTTTTACCGGATCCGGCAGGGCCGCTCAATACTGACATACCCCTTCCAGTCTTTAATGAGTCGGCAATGCGACTTCGGACAAGAGCATGATCTCCATGTTCAAAATAAAATCCCGGATCATGCACCTGTTCAAATGGGAACTTATTAAATCCGAAATACTTTGTATACATTGTATTCAATACTCCTTTTCAGAGATAGACCTTTCACGCACATATTTGCATGACTACCTGTGATCTCACCCTATACACGGTACTATCGATCAAATACCCTTCAGAAAAAAGCAACACTGTTAACACGTTATAGTCCTCAGAGAAAAGGTTAGAGACAGCAGGCCCGTTCATTATTTTTCGTAAAACTGAGTATAGTTATATGAGAGATAAATCAGGCCGAATGTTTACTGCAATATTAAATTAATAACTGGACAGTTCAAAACTATGCATCTGCATTACAATAATTTGTCGGAATTACAACGAACGCCAAGACCCAGTTTTTTATTCCATCCCCTCTGGTTTACAGATTTAACTGTATAAGAAATATAATAACATTTTTCAGGTGTAAATTTCCAAAAATAAAGATAAAATCTATCTGCTGATAACATCCCATTTATGACATAGCTTATTCATCGGCTCAAAGTAGTGAGGAGGATTACTTAAATAAAACTGCCTAATCTTTCAAGGCTCTTTCTGGCGTTTTCCCTGGTATGGGCCTCAATGGTGTATACACAATCAACACCGCGGAGTTCTTCAAAGAGGGTGGCAAAGTCAAAATTACCGTCACCGATTGCCAGATGCTGGTCAGCATGCTGAAGATTATCATGAAGGTGCAGTTCTTTAATATATGGCCTTATCATTTCAATCCACTTTGAAAGAGTCAGCTTTGAAAAAAGGTTAAAATGTCCGGTATCAAAACAGACCCCGAAATTATCTGAATTCATTTCTTTGCACAGCAGCTGCAGGTTGTATGCATCATCTTCAAATATATTTTCTATTGCTATCTTAACACCCATATCAGCAGCTCTTTTATTAATCGGCTTCCAGGTTTCAAGGCTGTTTTCAAGCCAGATATCAACACCGTTGTCATATTTCCACCTGTCATAGCCTGAATGAAACACGATTACCCTGGGCTCCAGTATTTCTGCTGCATCAAGAGTTGCAGAAAACCGTTTTGCAGTGACTTCCCTGACCCTGAGATCAACTGCACCCGGGGAAAGGTCCATAAAAGGAGCATGGATTGTAGTACGGGGATTATAGTCCAGCTTTCTCTTAATGTCAGAAATATCTTCCAGTGTTAAGCTGTCAAAACTTCTTGAACCGAAATAGATTTCAGGATTTAATTTTTCCTGTCTGAAAAAAGGGAGGTACTGGTCAAACTTATCGTAGGGCATGTGCACATGAGGGCTGAATGGCATTTGACTGTTCTGCACTGCTATTTATCTAATTTCAAGGGATTCTTTTTGGACTTGGTATCTTTTCCCTTTTTTTTATCTTTTACGGCAGCTCCGGGTTTTTTAGCATCAAGAGCTTTTTTCCTGTCAGATGACGGATAATCCGTTACATACCAGCCTTCACCTTTTAACACAAAGGATGTATTGGTAATAAGTTTTTTCAGCTCACCGCCGCATGACGCGCACTCCTTAAGCGGATCATCGGACATTTTCTGTATTACTTCAAATTCTTCTTCGCATTCAAGGCATTTATATTCGTAAATAGGCATACATCATCCTCCATATGAATTCATTCAACAGTCCACCCCGGAAAACAAATCTTTTAAAGTCAAGAAGTTATACACTAAGGACCATAAAATCCGGGGAATACAACCGTTACTTAACTACTTAAGCATTATCTTAAAATATATCATACATCCCCATTTCTTGACAACCTCATAAGCCTGTGCTAAATATGAATTATGTGGGATTACACCGATAAGGTCAAAGAACTTTTCCTCCATCCTAAAAATGCTGGCGATCTTGAAAACCCGGACGCTGTCGGCGAAGTCGGCAGTATTGTCTGCGGAGATGCATTAAAATTATCCCTGCAGGTAGATAAAGAGTCAGGCAAAATAACTGATGCACGATTTAAGACCTTCGGATGTGCAAGCGCTATTGCTTCATCAACGGCCCTTACAGAACTCATTAAAGGGAAAACCCTTGATGAAGCATTGAAAGTAACAAACAATGAAATAGCCGAATATCTGGGCGGTCTGCCCCGTGAAAAAATGCACTGTTCCGTAATGGGGCAGGAAGCTCTCGAAGCTGCTGTGGCTCATTACAGGGGTGAAAAGCCGCCGGAAGTTGAAGAGGGGACTATTGTATGCCAATGTTACGGCATAACAGATACTAAGTTAAAAAGGGTAATAAAGGAGAATGACCTGCATACGGTTGATGACGTAACTAACTTTACAAAAGCAGGAGGAGGATGCGGCAGCTGTATTCCTGACATTGAGAAAATTCTCAAAGACCTGTGGGATGGAAAAGTTGCTGCGGAATCGGCAAAGCCCGGAAGGAAACTTACCAACATTCAGAAAATAGCTATGATCCAGGAAGTGATTGAAACCGAAGTACGCCCCCTGCTCGAAAAGGATGGGGGTGATGTCGAACTTGTAGATGTTGACCGCAGCAAAGTAATTGTTTCACTGAGAGGATCATGCACAGGGTGCCTTATGGCAGATGTTACACTTAAGAATATCGAAAAGAAACTCAAGGAACATGTAAGCGAAGACATCATTGTGGAGATTGAATGAAAATCGTTTATCTCGATAATAACGCAACTACAAGAGTCGCTGATGAAGTAAGAGAAGCAATGCTCCCTTTTTTCAGTGACCTCTACGGTAACCCCTCCAGCATGCATACATTCGGCGGTCAGGTACACAGGAAAATCGAGGTTGCCCGTGCGCAGGTGGCCGCACTTATTAACGCGGACCCCGAGGAAATTATATTTACCAGCTGCGGCACCGAAAGTGATAACTCCGCAATCATGGGCTGCCTTAATTCCATGCCTGAAAAAAGGCATGTGATCACAACACGTGTAGAACACCCCGCTGTATTGAATTTCTGCAAAACAATCGGGAAGCGGGGATACAGAGTGACCTTGCTCCCGGTAGATAAACTTGGAAGGCTAGACCTTGATGAACTGGATAAAGCCGTTACTGATGACACTGCTGTCGTATCGATAATGTATGCAAATAATGAAAGCGGTGTTATATTCCCGATGGGAGACATTGTAAATATAGTTAAATCCAGGGGAGTATTGTTACATACCGATGCAGTACAGGTTGCGGGGAAAATTCCTGTGGATGTAAAAAAACAGCCTGTTGACTTAGTGTCTTTATCAGGGCATAAAATGCATGCGGCAAAGGGCGTCGGTGCACTTTACATTAAAAGAGGAACGAGATTCTCTCCTTACATTATCGGGGGCCACCAGGAAAGCGGAAGGCGCGGAGGAACAGAAAATGTTGCCTCTATTATAGGTTTCGGCAAATCAGCCGAACTGGCAGGAAACCATTTATCAGCAGGAAACAGTAAGCTTATTGAACTCCGGGATAAGCTTGAATTTGGTCTGTCAGAGACCTGCCCTGAGGCAAGAACTAACGGAGACACTGAGAATAGACTTCCGAATACCCTTAATATAAGTTTTGAGTATGTCGAGGGAGAAGCCATTCTTCTGCGATTAAATGAGTTCAATATATGCGCATCATCAGGTTCAGCATGCACATCGGGTTCGTTGGAGCCTTCCCACGTTCTGAGGGCAATGGGAGTACCCTATACTGCAATTCACGGCTCAATAAGATTCTCCCTCAGCCGCTATACAACAGACGATGACATTAATAAAGTACTTGATGTGATGCCGGGAATTATAAAAGAGTTGAGAGAGCTGAGCCCTTTTGTAAAGTAACACTCCCAAGGTATGGAAATGCCAAACAGCAGATCTCCGGGGAAATGCATATACTCGGGTTGCTAATCCGTTAAAGACTGTTTACTAACTGAATCCACCAGCTGTAAAGTCCGGAAAACTTGCAGACTGCCAGCGCGGCAAATACAAATAACACCGATTTAGTCATATCCACAATATCTAACCAGAGGATCCCCATGAACAGATTGAAATTTTTTCTGTTTTCAGATTCTTCACGGGGTTTAACTACTATCGGTTCTTCTTCTACTACAACACGTTCCCGCAGCTTGGTACGTTCAACAGCAATTGATGTTGTGCTCATTATTTAACCCTTCTGCATATTATTGCGTTATATCGTATTTGTATTGATTCTAGTCATAGAGCAAATAGCTTGCCACATACCTAACCATTGAATAAATCAACAATTTACTTTCTCCGCTTTACATCGTGTGTAAAGTATTTTTATATTTCAATCTGTCAATTTTACAAAGTGTATACAATACCGACACATCATTAAGTAAATCATCAGGCAATGTCCTGAAAACCAACACTACTGAAAGCCAGGCACTTACTGAGTCTCTCATATCCTCTAAACAAGCTGAATCTACGGGAGAAACATTCTCTATAAAGTATATGAGTCATTATTCCATGTCCTTCTGACACAGTAAAGGTAATATTCACATACCTTAGGCCGGCCCTTAGTGAACCTGCTGACATAAGACCTGTTAAAAGGGAATAGAAAATGGCTTACAGCAATATAACTGCATGTATCTAAACTAAATATACTTCTCGGGATCAATGCCCCATTTTGCAGGAAGCTCGTAGTTGGAGACCCGGTCAGAGCCGCTTGCAGAAAGATCAATATCGTAAGGCATGATATATTTCTTTTTATTCGCATCAAATACAATGCGAACAACAGGATGAACAAGACTATCCTCTCCGTGGTCCAAAATAATCCCGATTAGCCCGCTTTCAAGACGGACCAGTGACCCAACAGGATAAATGCCTACACAACGTATAAACTTCTGCACGAGATCCTGGTTATATGCATTAGCCCATTCATACAGCTTCTTAAGCGTTTCAGTAGGATGATACTGTCTCTGATAGCATCTCTGTGAAGTCATGGCATCATATACATCCGCTATAGCAGCCATCTGGGCATACTGATGTATTTGAGGCCCTTCAAGGTTTTCAGGATACCCGGAGCCGTCCACTCTCTCATGATGATGTGCCGCCACGATGATAGAGTTTTCATGCATTGACGGCGTCTGCTCCAGAATTTTGCGGCCATGACTGACATGCTCCTTAGCCATCATAAATTGATCATCCGACAATTTATCTTTACAGGTAAGTATTTCAGCCGGTACATGTACCTTGCCGACATCATGGAGTAATCCCCCTGTACCAAGCTCTTTAATAAGTTTTTTATCCAGGCCAAGAAATTTCCCAAAGGAGATCATTAGCACTCCAACACTTACTGAATGCATAAATGTATATTCATCTATTGATTTGATTCTTCCGAGGCTGGAGAGAGCATCTTTGTTGCGGAAAATCGATTCTACCATTTGTTCAACTACATGATCGACCTTCTCAATCTCTATCTGCTTACCGAGCCTTACGTCACTCATTATGCTCTGAACAGTTTCTTTCGCTTCCTTCTTGACCTGTTTTGCTTTGACTATTTCTTCCGAGACGGAAACAAGGTTCCCTCTCTTTAGTTTCGGTTTAACAATTTCATTAATTTTAGTATCAATCTCCCGGCTCACCTCTTCCCGGGTCGGTGCCCCGGGGACATCAGGACCTTTGTCAGTATCAATGTAAACCTCACCGATTCCATAATCGATTATTTTCTCAATCATTTTTTCAGTTTTAACTTTTACCCTGCTACCGACAAAAGGGTGGTCAAACCAAGCACAATTAATGTCATGGATAAACATGCCGGTTTTCAATTGTCCTGTTTTGATTTTTTTAATCATGGCTCATAAACTCACTTCAATATATCTGCTCATACAACTTCCCCTAAGTTTATCTTCATTACTATTCGACAAATCTTCCATATATCTTGAGTTTCATCTGTCGCAGATATTGTACTTTTCAATACAGCATGGAGAAGGTTTGAGTGATTAAGAGGACTTCATATATTTCTAAAATTATCATTAAAAGCAGGGAGTTATACACAATCAATTTACTACAGCACCCCTCCAAGCTCATGAGGTCTATTACTATAAAGGAAAGAGGATTCAGGGTTTCAAATGGTTATCGTTCGATTGTGTTCCTACACGTCTTGAAGCTTTTAGCTGCAAGTCTTCAAAATGGAAGAGGTTGTAATATCACTGATTTATCTAAATTATCAATGAATCGCAATGACTCTGGAGTTGATGATACCATCTAATTATGAATAATCAGCAGGGATTATAAGCTTGAGGATTAACGTTATAAATAAATTTAAAAAGGGCTTGGAATAACCAAGCCCTTATAGGTACCAATATACTAAATTAACATACAAATTCTTAATATGCTAAGTAATAACCTTTACCCCCTGTTTCTACTGGATTCCCTGCTTTTTTCCATGCGTCAAGCCCACCATTTAAATTAACAGCATTTTTGTATCCAAGGTCATTTAAACTCTTGGTCGCCAACGGCGACCTCTTATCGAATATTCAGTAGACTACTATGGTCGCATCCTTATTCAGTAATATCTCCTCCCCATGTAAATCTACAAGCCCTCTCGACATGTGTATTGCACCTGGCATATGCTCTTTCTCATATTCAGACGGTTTCTGATATCGAGAAAAATCACCTTCTTTTTTGAATCAATCATCTTTTTTACATCTTGGACACTGACTTCCTTAATGGCTGCTCTTGCTTCCTTAACAAGCTGGGCAGGAGTTGTATTTGCTGCCTGCACAACAAACGCAGAAGAGAGGGTGAAAATCATAATTACAACCAAAACACCAAGTTTCTTAAACATATTTCCTCCTTTCTTTAATGTAGTTAGTTGATTGTTTCAATGATACCTCAAGAAGATATTTGATACCGTAACTATATCTAACTGTACTGTCAATAAAAAAAGATTTATAGACGCTATAAGAATCGTAAATAACTACGAATTGGCAAATCAGGATAAACGATTGCAATCATCAATACATTCTGAAATGACAGATTATTTATATGAGGGGATTACAAATGAAATCGAGACTAATTCATCTTTATTAACAATAGTGAATTATCGAGTATATACGACTTTTTTGTCGCATGATGATTCTTGGCACATATCAATG
>PIVU01000489.1 GCA_003354025.1 Nitrospirota bacterium | reverse complement strand
CAAAAGATAGGAACTATTGTTTTTGTTTCCGAAAAGGTAAACTCCGGGTAACCGGGGGGCACAAAGCTGCGGGTCCTCAATGGAGGATGGCCGGGCCGCCGAAGAAGCAGTGCTGAGGTGTTTTTGGAAACAATCCGAAAGCCTGTTTCTCACAAGGGAGACAGGCTTTCTTTTTTTATACTCTGATTGTTCGGGGTTTATAGGGGGTAATGATGGTACGACTCTTTTTGGCAGTAAGCTTATCTGTGATAATTGCAATCCTTATGGCTATTGGGAGTACGTTAGCGTAATTATTCGTATATCGTAAATCGCTACTCGTCACTTTCTTTTATTCTTCACTCTTCACACTTCTAACTTCACTCTTGTATCTTCCTCTTCGTAATCCGTAACGATGTAAGATGCGACCCCACACATTAATGAAATACAGGTCAAAAGCATCATCATAGTCATCCTTTTTTATAAACTTCATCATGACTACCTATATCGAGAAGTATTATTTCCTTTTCTGTAATTTTCAGACTAAGCGTTACTCTGTAACTATGAGTAATGTTCGCAGCAAAGATGCCATCGAGCTTTCCACCGAGTGCATGCAACTTAAGATGCGGCTGAAACGGATCGTTTATCAGGTCATCGATTAAAGTTGCCAGTCGTCCCCTTAAGTCCGGATGCTTATGGAGGAACTTTTTTGCGCTCCTCATAAAGTGCCGGGTTGTTACCAGATCATACATTCTTATTCTTCATCTTCCTGATCTAATATCTTGAGAAGTTCATCAGCACTTTTGAACTTTCTCGTCCGCCCTGCCGTGACGTCCTCAAGAGATGCCTTTATCCTTGCGATGTATGCTTCATCCTCAGCTTCAAGAAGCTCCTGGTAACGCTCTTCAGAGACTACAACATATTGAGGACGGTTATTCTTAATAACATGAACCGGACCCTCCTTTAATGCCTCGTCAACAGCCCCAATACCCCTTCGCTTTATGTCCTGTGCTGCTATTGATTTCATTACCAATACCTCCTACGGTACGTTATTGAGTACTTTTATATTATCATATTCAGTATCCATATGCAATCTAAATGTGGTGCTGGTTGCAGGAAGGTTTATTAATTTCTAATGTCGCTTAGATAACGAAACAATACACATTTTGTAGTCCGTTACTTCGTTAATTTTAAAGATGAAGGACTTCTATTTCACCCAGTTTTCAACCTTAAGTCCATAGGTGGTGTCAGTAAGTGGTGTCTATAATCCGTAACGATGAAAGATGCGACCCCACACAC
>PIVU01000213.1 GCA_003354025.1 Nitrospirota bacterium | reverse complement strand
TCACAGCGAGAGAGAATCACAGCAGTTTTCCCTATAAAGGAATTCACGGAAGATACATATCTCATTATGGCCACAAAGCGTGGAACTATCAAGAAGACGGCATTGAGTGCATATAGTCATCCACGCTCCACAGGTATTAACGCGATTAACCTGGTGGATGGAGACGAACTTATCGGAGTAAGACTGACAGACGGAACTAAGGACATTAATCTCAGCACAAGGGGCGGCCTTGCCATCAGATTTAATGAAGGCGGTGTAAGAGCAGTTGGACGTGTTGCCCAGGGTGTAAGAGGCATGAGGCTTAAAGAAGAAGATGAAGTAGTTTCACTGGATGTGCTTGACGAAGAAACAACTCTTCTTACTGTTACTGAAAACGGTTACGGTAAACGCACAAAGGCCGAAGAGTACAGACTCCAGAGCAGAGGCGGTAAAGGTGTAATGACGATTAAGGTTACCAAGAGGAACGGCTCGGTTGTCAATGTCCTTCAGGTGACGAATGACGATGAAATTATCATCATCGCCAGCAGTGGCAAACTTATCAGGACCAAAGCAAAGAGCATCTCTATTATAGGCAGGGCTACCCAGGGAGTACGCCTCATAGACTTGGCTGATAAAGACAAAGTCGTCAGCGTTGCCCGTGTTGTTGAAAAAGATGAGGATGATCAGGAGCTGTTTGAGGATTAAGAATAGTTTGTAGCTTCTGTATGTCATATTTTTACCGCAATCTTATCTCACGCTTACGGATATGGCAAAGGTGCCTGTATCTGTTATAATGAAGCCTGGATGAATGCTATAAATCGCAATGTAAGTTTCATATCCTGGCTTCCCCGGAGAGAGCAATCCCATGAGTCTTCTTGCTGATTTACTAGCCAGAATAAAACAGCCTCAGGCCAAAAGAGAGATTCCCCCCAACCTGAAGGATATTGTGCAGAGTTCCTCAAATAAATCATCTTCAAAAAGAAAAATGGTCATACTGTCATCAATACTGATTCTATTTGTTGTTACCGGTATTGCGGCCTTACTCTTTGTAAAACAGCTTGAACAGTCTTCTGACAGCAGTATTGCCGGACCTTCTACAGCCGGTAGTCCTGAACCGGTTATCCGGGAAGTAGTGAGATCGGTGAAACCTGAAATCAAAACAGCTCAGACCGGTCAACCGAAAAAGGAAGATAAAATTAATTTGCCGAAAGGTGGCGACTTGCTTCCGGAGACAGGCAAAGTTAATAAAGAAACAGCTTCAGAGGACACAAAAAAATCGTTTTCAAAATCTCCCAGAGTTGTACCACCGCCCTTTGTTCGTGCTGCAAGGCCTGGAGCGCCTGCTTCTGGAGCGTGGGGTAAAGGTTCTGCCGATAAGAAGTCTGAGAAATCTGAGGAGCCTCCTGTAAAAACGAATATACAATCAGCGCCGAAAAAAGCAAATGGCAGCAAGACTCGTGACTTTCACCTGTATTCTGCAAGAAGTCACGAATTAAACGCTGATTATGTAAAAGCCCTGGCAGACTACAAAAAGGCCCTTAAAGCAGACAGTGAGAATATCACAATTATAAACAGCATTGCATATGTTTATCTGCAGCTCGGAATACATGATGCATCTATCAGCTACTCTCAAAAGGCCATAGATATTAATGAGGAATACGTCCCGGCTCTTACGAACATGGGCATAGCGCTGGCAAAGCAGAACAGACCGCAGGAGGCCGAAGAATACTTCCGCTCAGCGCTTTCTGTTGAACCTGAAAACCCCAACGTCTTATTAAACCTTGCGCTCCTGCTTGAAAAACAGGAAACTTATGAGTCTGCTGCTGACTATTACGGGAGACTAAAGAGGCTTGGCAATATTAAGGGGATGTTCGGGCTTGCGAGGATTTATGAAAGACTGGGTGATACTGACAGGGCTGTAGAACATTATAAAAGCATATATGTTCACGACGGTATAGATGAGAAAACCAAAATTAAAGTTCGGCAGAGAATTATGCAGCTGAAAAATCATTAACGGCTGTGATGCAGGGGATATACGGCGGGGCGAACTTTTTTTATATGTGCTGCATACTATCTTTTTTTAATTAAAGTTATTACAGGAAACATCAGAGACAAGTCAGGACAAAGCCTGGCTGCTATGGATTCAATTGAATTTCTTCTACCACTTCGGCCGATATCCAATGTGTTCCTCCCTGGTGCGGGATCAGATACCACTTTATACTATCGCTACCAATTGATTCATTCAGGACAATTAGCTGATTCCCTTTCTGAGACCAGCCAACCTTAGGAGCATTGGCGGATGGTTTGTCCCGTATTATTGCTATATCAACATTAACAGAAACCATTTTATACGGGGTTGTATAAGAATATATTTTATTCTCATCAGCAGGCTCAATATCCGCCTCTTCCGGATGGTTTTCCTGCAAAGGAGCGCTGCTCTCTGTGTTTGCAATTTTCACGGCAATGGTCTGTCTGTCCGGTACTGAGGTATTCTGAACCGGTAGAGGATGCTCGTCTGTGTCCGAAATAATATGCTCCGATGCCGGATCAGGTATATTAACAGCTGCTGCTGTCTGTTCGGTTGGTGGCTGTACCTTATCGATTGATTCATTTATATTAGTATTTTCCGTCCCGGAAATATATAGAAAGGCGGTTATGCTGATTGCGAGCAGTGCCGCGGCCCCTGTTATGATCGGGGTAATGACACTACTTTCTTTCAGTTTCATGTCAGTGTGATTAAGACTCTTTATCGCATGCTGAATGTGTTTGTGAAGAATGGTGTTGCTTTCTTCAAGGAATGCTGCCATTAGAGAGCGGGATATAAGCATGTTTATCAGACGAGGCACTCCGTTGGTATAACGAAACACTGATTTCACGGCTTTGCTGTGTACCTTAAGGTTCTCCTTGCCGGCCTTTATCAGTCTGAAGTTAATATAGTCCCGGGTCTCCTCTATGTTAAAATGCTGAAGATGTACCCTCGTTACAATTCTCTGATTGAGCTGCCTGAGACTGTCTGACTGCAGCTTTGTTTCCAGTTCGGGCTGGCCCAGCAGCATTATCTGAATCAGTTTGTCCTTGTCCGTTTCGAGATTTGAAAGAAGTCTCAGCTCTTCAAGAGTTTCCGCAGGCATGTTTTGGGCTTCGTCCACAATGATGATAACGCGCTTGTTCTCAGCAGACTGCTTTAACACGAAACCTCTGAGGGCCTTGATGATTTCATTCTTGTTTTTATTTTCGAGACTGATATTGAAGTCCTCTGCAACGGAGAGAAGGAATTCCTGTGGAGACAGCCTCGGGGTAAGTACGATAGCTATCTCAGCTTTGTCCTTCCACTTTTCCATAAATACTTTCAGTAAAGTGGTCTTGCCTGTGCCGGGATCGCCTATGATAAGGAGAAAGCCCTCCTTCTGATCAATGGAGTAGTCCATAAGGAGCATCCCCTCATTGTGACTGGATGAAGGGTAAAAGTAAGCAGGGTCAGGGGTCAGCTTGAAAGGGTCTTCTTTTAGTCCGAAAAATGTTAAAAAATCCATATTATGAACCTACCGCTCCAATAAGGTCGTAAATAGGCGCCAGAAGTCCCATGATAATGACCATGAACAGTCCGCCTATTACCAGTATGATTATGGGCTCTATCATCTTGCCCATTTTTAGTGACAGATCGTCCAGTTTGTTAATGAAATATTCCGACAGGTAATTAAGCTGCTCAGGCAGATTACCTGTAGATTCTCCTATAGACAGCATCCTGAAGACTATAGTTGGAAACAATTCACTCTGGTTCTTGACGGCATCGCTAACTCTACTGCCCAAAAGTATTTCCTCCTTGGTTTCAGAGAGTGCTTTTTTATATACGGCGTTATCTATAACATTAATCATTATATCAAATGACCGGTCAATTGTGACACCAGCGGCAAGGAGGATCCTTAGCTGTTCAGAGAAAACAGCCAATAGCTTATTATGAAGGATGAGTTTAACAATTGGCAGCTTCAGCTTGAGTGCATCCAGGTAATATCTGGTTTTATCCTTTTTTGACAGTACCAGAGTTATTCCGTAAATTATCGCAGGCACGATAAAAAAGAGGTGCCAGTTTGCACTGCTGAATGCACTGGCTGACATCAGCGCCCTGGTGAGCGGAGGTATTTCAACGGACATGGATGTAAAGAGACCGCTCATTTTCGGCAGCACGTAAACAAGCCAGAAAAGCAGCGCACCCATTGTACCGAGCAGCGCGAATGAGGGATACATCAGTGCCCTGATTATGGCATCCTTAAGGTCTTCCATTCTCTGGAGGTGCATTGCGATATCAGAAAGGCTCTGCTCAAGCCGTCCAGTCTCCTCTCCGACAGATACAAGGTTTATAAATATTTCCGGGAATATGTCTTCATGTCTTGCCAGTGCACCGGAAAAACCGGAGCCCAGCTCAACTGAGCGTTTGATCTCCAGGAGTCGTGTCTGGAAGCGCTTATTGTCCAGAGACTCAGCAATATCGGAGATTGCCGTAATCAGCGGCAGACCAGCCTTGAGCATGACAGCAACATTGCTGGCAAACTCTATGACATCCTTTGTTTTGATTCCCCATCCGCGCGCCTGTTTCAGATACATGTCTGAAAGGCCGATGGATTTCTGAATTTTTAATATATGCAGGCCTGAGGAGGCAATGTCTTCGTAGGCCATGGAGGTATCTTCACCTTCAACTATTCCCTTTACTATCTCGCCGTTTTCATCAATGGCCTTATAGGAGAACAGGGGCATTAATCAATTAATCTCACAATCTCATCTATGCTCGTCAGGCCCTGCGCTACCTTGCTTATGCCCGACGTTTTAAGCGGAACCATGCCGCCTCGAAGAGCAGCTTCCTCTATTTTATGCAGAGACACTCCTTCAGAGATCAGCTCCCTTACTTCACTGTTTACGACCAATATTTCACCGACTACTGTTCTTCCAATATATCCGGTATTGTTGCAGATCTTGCATCCCTTTGCCCTGAAGACATTAGTCAATGTGAATCCGCCCGTTTCAAGTTTTACTTCGCCGGGTGCAAGCAGCGGTTTGAGGTCATCTTCCGATACTTCGTACTCTTCCTTGCAGTACGAACATAGTTTCCTTACAAGCCTCTGGGCTACTACAGCCAGGATGGAGGATGAAAGCATAAATTTATCGGTGTTAAAATCCATAAGACGGGGAA
>PIVU01000488.1 GCA_003354025.1 Nitrospirota bacterium | reverse complement strand
GAAAAGAGCAGTATTGCCGAGAATTTCATTCTCTCTGCAAAGCCACCGACAATAAGCGCCGGAGTAATAATAGCAAAAGTCATCTGGAAAAGAGCAAATAACGATTCCGGTATGGTCCCGCTGAGAGAGTCCTTCGTAATCCCTGCAAAGAGAAACTTAGAGGCCCCGCCCATAAGTCCATTCCCTTCAGAAAAAGCTATGCTATATCCGGCAATCAACCAGATAATTGAAACTATACCCGCTATTGCAAAACATTGTAATAATACGGAAAGAACATTTTTGGTCCTGACAAGTCCGCCGTAAAAAAGTGCCAGCCCCGGCAGTGTCATAAACAATACTAGCGCTGTTGAAGTTAAAATCCATGCTGTATCACCTGAGTTGAGTTGAGATGTTTCCCCTGCAAACACAGGACCTGCAATAGCCATTAATACAATAGTAAGAAAAAGTGCTTTAAAATTCATAATTCGCTTTATCATATCGCTTCCCTCCCGCTTTCTCCGGTTCTTATTCTTATGACATTTTCCAGTGAATATATGAATATTTTACCGTCGCCTATTTCACCTGATTCACCTGTTTTTGCCCCTTCCTGAATAGCTTTCAAAACATCGTCAATCTTTTCTTCGGGGACAGCTACTTCGATTTTAACCTTCGGGAGGAACTGAACTTCATACTCGACTCCCCTGTAGACTTCCATATGGCCCTTTTGCCTTCCAAAGCCCTTGACCTCGATTGATGTCATACCAACGATTCCGATATCAGTAAGTGCTTTACGTACATCATCCAACTTAAAATGTTTAATAATTGCAGACACCATTTTCATAAGTGCTACCTCCGGTTGGTTCTAACTTTTGCTATCCCAATAGAGAGACAATTTTGTAGGATTATTGTCCGTATAGTTATCAAGATTTGTGCCAGATCTGAAATCTATTAAAAACAATGAGTTAAAGTATGGTTAAGTGCTACAAAAATGTATGAACTACAAAAATGTCGTACAATTTGTAGGGTTTTGCGTTGTTGCTGCATAGTGATTTGCATATAAAAAGTGTAAGTGTGCAGGGCAATGCGGGATGAGATAATGGAAATATTCTGAATCGAGCCTGTTTCAATTCTCTTACAATTAGTTGCATTAATTGACAATTGAAGCTGTTTGGGAGTAGTCTTAGGCATCCCAATGTATGAATTTTTTAGCCTTTGGCTTTGCACTATTATTAAGGAGAATTACTAATGGATATAGATAAGATAGGGCTCATTGCCCAGGAAATATCATTTGCTTTTG
>PIVU01000487.1 GCA_003354025.1 Nitrospirota bacterium | reverse complement strand
TCCCGTATGTTTTTCTCAAGACCGTCTATATGTTTCATACTCTCATAAAAACCTTTGTCTGTACTGAAGACATCCGGATAGCTGCCAAACATCTTTTTGTGATCTTCAACCGCAGGGAGTAATAGGTCTTTGTCTGGGATTTGTTTCTCCATTACTTTATAGTGATGAATATACTTTTCACCCGTCTGTGCAATCAAAATCTTATGACCAAATTCAATCGGTTTGCCGGCTTTACCACGAACAATGAGTTCAGTATGTGCTTCAAACAAGCTGTACAATTTTTCATCAGCAGGCACGGTTTCTCCCTTATTGATGCGTTTGTCGGCTTGATCGATAATCTTCTTCACCAGTGGCAGGTAACGTTCCAAATCAGGAACATCATAACCTGCCTCCGCCGCTTTTGCTAAAACCTGCTGACCTACCCCATGAATCCAGAGGATCCGCTTAATCAGCTTGGCGTACTTACGTTTTACTTCACGTTTTGTTTTTGTACTTTTACTGGAGGCGTTACGGGCAATATAGGTGGCTAGCTTTTTGACTTTCTTGTCGTGGAAACGGTGGATTAAGCCCAGCTCTGGCAATTCTTCATCAAGTGTCCTGATCAAACGGGAAATGGTTCGAAAGCTATCCCACAACAACGAAGAGTCTGTGGGATAATGAATATTCGTTTCATAGGCTGTGGTATCCATTCGTTGCTTTTCACTGCTGATCATTCCTTCTGTGATCGCATAGCCGTTCAAGGCACTATTCATTAAATTGATGGTTTCCGGACGCAAGGCATTATAGGCTCTGTTCAAGAAGGTGAAATCCATGGTTGCCTCAAAACCTAACCGAACAAAACTCTGCAAGAACTCACTATTGGCAATGAGGATAACGGCTTTGCGGTAACTGGCCTCTTCAAGGAACATGACAATTATCGCCCGCAATAACTGTTCCGACGTATACCCATCCCGACCTTCATTGGACGTGGACAGTAATTCGACCCAATCCTGATGAACCAGTGATAAGAGTTGGGGATTGTAAGCCAAAAGTGTTGATACCGCTTCATATTTTTGCCGGTATTCATTGACGATATTTAAACTTGATTCGGCGACAAAACTGAGATAATATTGACGGGATGATTTAGTTCGCATGGCTTGCTCCTTTCATGTTTCGTAGTAGTGACATTGTAAAGGGAGCAAGCCTTTTTAAAAAGGACAATCTGTTGACTTTATTACACTTTTGAGCCGCCGCCGCCGGCTAAACCAACTGGTGTAATCTTCCGCAACAGGAACTAG
>PIVU01000486.1 GCA_003354025.1 Nitrospirota bacterium | reverse complement strand
TAAAGGTAGTGAGAAATCTTGCTGAACGGGACATACATAAGAAAAAAGGCTGTTAAAAGAAAATAGGTAAGCATAATTCCTTCACCATTGGAAAGATTATTAGGTGCAGCCATAAATGCAAAAGCAAACCAGGCAGTCAGAAGTATGAGAGAGAAGTGATCATCCAGGGAACTGATTGCCTTAATGTAGGGATCAGAAATTCTCCGAATAATTCTCATAATGCCAATTACACAGGCAGAGCCTGTAAGAACCTGGATAAGAGTTACAAAAAACACGGATTTCAACAACCCCGGTCCGTAGGGGATAATGAAGGACAGTAATATTGAGGCCACAACTCCCAGATGGAACAGGACGAATTGTGTATACATAATCGGCTTTGAACGGGCGCTTTCCAACTCCCAGGGTTTTACTATCGTAGACAGGGAATAGCGTTCGCCCATTTTGGGGTTCGTATCACCCATACCTGTTGCCGGCTGCCTTTCCTTGGCAAGAGGCCATTTTAAAAACCACCTTATTCTCAGGAAATAAACAGCTGCCATTAACACCAGCGCAGCCTCCTGAAGTGTGTGTTGTGAAAAATGCAGTAAGTTACTCATTGTTACTCCTTTCCAGGTTTTCTGTTAAGGCACAAAGGAATAAAGTCGGGAAGCAATTAAGCAATAATGGCATCTTTACCCTTTGTGCCTATGTTGAATTATTTGTAATTGCCTTATATTCTTATCCTTATCAGGCCGCTTTTTTATTCAGTGTTTTTAGTTTTATCTCTAACACCTTATACTCCCTGCTGTCATTTCCACATACAATCACTTCCTTTATATCAGAACCCTTTTCCAGATACTTTTGAATTGTATCTATTGTTATCTCTGTGCTCTTATCTAAAGGAACGCCATAAAACCCTGAACCCATTGGAGGGAATGCAATGCTCTCAACGCCATTGGATTCAGCTGCCTTTAACGAATTAATAATCGTGCTCTTTAATTTCTCCTCAATATTCTCTTCCTGGAATTTGGGACCATTGGCATGAATAATGTGCTTTGCCTTCATGGTTCCTGCAGTTGTTACAACCACGTCTGTAACTTTCAGCGGCCCCAGGTTCTCCAGCTCCTTTCTAATGGATGGACCGCCTCTCAGAGCAATTGCGTTACCAAAGCCCGACCCCAGCTTAAGATCATTACGTGCATAAAAGACAAAGGCTTCAATTTCCATATCAGTAATATCAACCTTCTTTACTCCCATCAAACTATTTTTGATGCCAACTTTCATCATCTGCTCTCCTCCCTC
>PIVU01000485.1 GCA_003354025.1 Nitrospirota bacterium | reverse complement strand
TTAATTATGATATGACACCTGGTGGGAAGAAACCAAACTTATGTAATTTCGGAAGAAAACAAGGGTGTGTTTATGGGACCTACAATGAGAAAATCAGACTATCTCAAATCATGTAAGATTTGAGAAAAGTCATCTTTTCTTATGACCATGTAATTAGGGGTCATTTAAGCATATCAGTAATAAAACTGTTGTTTAAATGATATTTGGTACGGTCCTGTATCCCCTAGTTACATTCTACGATCCTGTATCCCCTAGTTACATTCTAAAACCAGCTTGATGCATCTTGGCATGTTGGGGGAGTTCAATGTTAAGTTTGATCAATGCAATTTTTAGAATATTCTGAGCCGCTGAAACGTCACGATTGAGGGTCTGGTGGCATTTTTTGCAATGGAACAGGCCTCTCACTGTTTTTTCATTTTCCGTCGTCATATATGTGTGCTCAGAAATGCAACATGTTGCATACTTGGAAGTACAAAACTCATCTACGTCAATAACATGACCTCTTCCTTTAAGTCTCTTTCTAGCATGCCTAAAAATCTTCATGTAGGGTGCAGGGGGTCCTAATTTTTTAAATCCAGTCAGGTTTCTTGCATTTCCCAAGGCAACCACTGGATTCTCCTTTCCTTGGGTCATAACATAGTCCACAATCCGATCCATCTCTCTTTGCCGTCTCCTACGTGCATTAAATTTGAACTTCAGAAATTTTCTGTTCTTATAAATTGGATTCAGCTTTTGAAACACTGTAAATTTAAATTTTGAGAAGTCGATACATTCTTCAAGAGTTGAACATCTCTTTAGTGATCGTTCTTTTTCCTGTTGCATAAGCATCTCAATTTGGTCATCCATCCCCTTGGCGTTTTCAATCAGCTTCTTTTCTTTTTTGGTCACATCTGACATGAGGGAATTATGTCTCCACTCATACAGTCCTTCTTTCTCCACATGAACTTCCCTCTGGTTTGTTCCATCATAATGGGGTGAAGAAGGTGATGCTCCAACGACCAAATGAATGACTCCAGGATCAATTCCAATCACTTGTTCTGGTGTCACTCCTTGTTCTTTCAATGTGTTGATCAGACGTTCTTTCTTTTCATCGTCTGTTAGTGCTGCATCATT
The DNA here is from genome assembly GCA_003354025.1 of Nitrospirota bacterium. Taxonomy (GTDB): domain Bacteria; phylum Nitrospirota; class Thermodesulfovibrionia; order UBA6902; family UBA6902; genus Glo-13. The sequence continues at coordinate 169 of PIVU01000485.1, read as the reverse complement.
CTTCTCATCTTTACTCATGGTCCGTTCAAACAAGAAATGAACTTCAAAACCATTCGTCTTGGCATACTTTGGAAGTATGTTTGGGTAGTTTTCGAAGCAACTAGGACGGTTGTTCTGGAGATCAGTATGAAAGAAGTCCATGAAATTGATCTTTTTCAGGTCAGTACTT
>PIVU01000484.1 GCA_003354025.1 Nitrospirota bacterium | reverse complement strand
TAACGTCATTGAAACCGGCAGTAGAGGTAGATAATCCACTCGATTCATATCCTGACAGAAATTGGGAGGACGTGTACAGGAATCAGTATAAATATGACCGTTCATTTGCTTTCGTTTGCTCGCCTAATGATACTCATCAGTGCAGAGTAAGGGCATTTGTCCGAAACGAAGTTGTAATAAGAGTAGAGCAGGACTATGAACACCAGAATTACGGTGATTTAGAGGGAAGAACACCTCAACAATCATGGAACCCGAGGATGTGTCTGAAAGGATTTACTTTTTTCAGAAGGGTTTATGGTCCGCATAGGCTAAGATTTCCACTGCTCAGAAAAGGTTGGAAACAGTGGGCGGATGACGGCTTCCCTGAATTGGACTGGAATGCTAGAGAGAAATATAAATTTACATCCAGAGGTACTGATGAGCAGTTAAAGATGTCTTGGGATGATATAATCGATTACGTTGCCAAAGGGATGATTGCTATAGCCAAGGCATATAGTGGGGAAGAGGGGAAGAAGAGGCTGCTTGAAAGAGATAAGTATGCACCGGAGACCCTTACACACTGGAATGGTGCTGGTACAAGGTGCTTTAAAAATCGTGGTGGTATGGGTCTGCTGGGAGTTATTGGAAAGTATATGGGTATGTACCGTTTTTCCAATACACTTGCCCTGCTTGATGCCAACGTGAGGGGTGTTGGAGCCGACAAGGCGATGGGTGGTAGAAGATTTTCAAATTATACGTGGCATGGTGACCAGGCACCTGGACATCCTTTTGTTCATGGTTTACAGGCATCTGACGTTGACTTTGCAGATCTCAGGTACTCAAAGCTAGTTATACAGGTTGGAAAAAATCTTATTGAGAACAAAATGCCTGAAGCACACTGGCTGACAGAGGTTATTGAGCGTGGTGGAAAACTGGTAGTTATAACACCAGAGTACAGTCCTTCTGCGACAAAGGCTGATTATTGGATTCCTTGTAGAACCGGTATCTCAGATACAACCATATTCCTTACTATGACGAAGATCATAATCGATAACAAATGGTATGACGCGGATTTTGTTAAGAAGTTCACTGACTTCCCGTTACTTGTCAGAACGGATACATTAAAGAGATTGCAACCTCATGAAATTATCAAAGACTATAAACAGCCTGAGCTGGATTATAGTCACACTGTTCAGGGTTTGAAGAAGGAACAGAGGGAGCAGTTAGGCGATTTTGTTGTATATGATGCAAAGGCAAAGGATTTTAAGGCAATAACAAGAGAAGATGTTGGAAAGAAGATGGT
>PIVU01000212.1 GCA_003354025.1 Nitrospirota bacterium | reverse complement strand
CCTCCTCCCCTTCATAGTCCAGACCTTATCAAAAGTCTCGACCAACGATGGAAACGGCAACACATCGGAAACCACCTACAACTATTCCGGCGGATATTTCGATCATGCAGAAAGGGAATCCAGGGGATTTGAATATGTAACTGCCACAGTAAACGGGGCAGAACCAATATATACAACTACAAAGTTTCATCAGGATAACATCAAGAAAGGCCTGCCTGCTGAACAGACAATCAAAGATGCTGCTGATGAACCATATAATATCTATGCAAAGACAATACACACATATGAGACAGATTACGCTCCTTATACGGATGTTGACTTCCCGCGTCTTGTTCAAAAGGATGAATATATATGCGACGGGAATTGCACAGAAGCTAATTTGGGTCTTGCCCTCAAATCAAAAACTGAATTTGACGTTGACATCTACGGCAATATTGAAGAAAAGAGGTTTTATGTAGAGGCAGCCTCTGTAATGGTTTTAGATAAAACTGAACATACAGACTACTACCCACCCAACCAATATGGTGCTTGGCTGCCATCACTACCGGAAAGAGTTGAAATTATTGATGACGGTATTACAATAGCAAAGACAGAATATGATTATCATCAAAACACCGGCAATGTATGGAAGGAAAAGAAATGGCTTGATCTTACCGATTCATTTCTGACAACCATTTATGAATATGATATATATGGCAATGTAGACACAGGAACTGACCCGAATAATACTGTTACCAAGTTTGAATATGATCCAACCTTTACATTCCCGGTAAAAGTAACAAACGATTTTGGTGGTTTCGGATATTTCACTGAAACAACATATGACTCTGTCTTTATCGATAAAGTCAGCACAGTAACAGACTACAACGGAAACCCGACCCAATACGACTACGACGAATTCGGCAGGATAGAGAAAGTAACTAAACCTTCGCCGTACGGTATAACGAAATATAGCTATGACGATATCAACAGAATAAAAACAGTAGAGCTCATGGACCGTACGGAGACGATGAAGCAGAAGCAGGAGATCTACTATGACGGACTTGGCCGGACAACACAGACAAAAAGCAGCGGAAAGAATAGTGACAACACGGTTGCTACACCTATATATGTAGACACTGAATACAACGACAGAGGCCAGGTATTTAAAACATCGAATCCCTATTTTGAAGGGACCCCTATCGAGGAGATATATGAAACCGAATACACTTACGATGCGCTGAACAGGCTGACAACCACTGTGAACCCTGACGGCGAATCTTCCTCAATAACTTATGACCGTGGTTGGACACAATATATTAATGAGAATAATCACAAGAAGGCAGTTCAAAAGGACATTTATGGTCAGATAGTAACTGTTGAAGAGTATACCGAAAATTCGATTGCTACATATGCCTTATATGCAACTACATCATATGATTATGACGTATTAGGCAATCTGACAACAGTCATAGATGCTCAAGGCAATCAAACTGATATTGTATATGACTCTCTATCAAGAAAGAAAAATATGACTGATCCAGATATGGGATTCTGGCAATACGAGTACGATGCCAACGGCAATCTTAAAAAACAGACTGATGCATTAGGTCAGGAGATAACCTTTGATGACTACGATGCACTAAACAGGGTCACTCAGAAAAACTATCCTGACAACTCATACATTACATACGACTATGATCTCAATGATGACGGAACTGACACAAACGCCATAGGCAGACTGACAAAGGTTACGAAATACAATTCAACCGGAACAGCAACATTGATCGACAAAACTCGCTATAACGAGCTGGGTAATGTCGAGCGGACGGACAGAGAGTTGGATGGAACGACATATACCACAATAACGGCATATGATGTTCTGGGGCGGGTAAATAAAGTAACACATCCTGCTCCAGGGAACACTGAAGTGGAGTACGCCTATGACGGGCACGGCAATATCGAAAGAATATATTCCGGCTTAACGGAGTACGTAACCTATAATGAATACAATGCATTTGCCCAGCCGCTGACAGCAATATACGGCAACGGCATTACTACAAATTACACCTACTATCCAGCTAATAACAGATTAGCAACAATCATCACAGAAAGTCCGAACATAGGCGAGATAATGAACCTGTCATATAGTGACTATGATAAAGTTGGCAATATAACATGGATAGAAGATAATCTGGTTACAGATAACTCAAAAGACAGAATCTTTATATACGACGAGCTAGACAGGCTCATACAAGTAGATAGCAATTATTATGGGGGACGCCTTATATATCAGTATGACTCTATAGGAAATATGACATACAATTGCAGAGTTGGACACTACACATACCACCCCGAACATAAACATGCAGTACAGGAAATAAGAAGAACAGACGGCACGCTGGCAGCATCATATGAATATGATAACAACGGCAATATGACCAACTCATATGAATATGATGAAAACGGCAATCCGGATACAATCAAAGATAGGGTGTTTACGTATGACTATGACAACATGCCTACAAGCATAATGAAAGGCGGCAGCGAAGCAGCAGTTAATATATATGACGCATACGGCATGAGAATAAAGAAAGCTGCTGCAAACATAACAACATACATAACCCCGTCATATGAATGTACAGCCGGAGCATGCACCCTCAACATTATCTCAGGCACCCAACTCATAGCGAGCATAACCGGTGCTGAAACATTCTACTATCACACCGACCACCTCGGAAGCAGCAGCATAATAACCGACAGTGACGGCACGGATGAGGAAGTAGTCCAGACAATTTACTATTGGCCATATGGAGAAATAAAAGAAAACTTAACTCCAATAACTGAACAAGTGAACATGAAATACAAATACACCGGAAAGGAATGGGACGGAGAAACAGGACTATACTACTACGGCGCCAGATACTATGATCCCCGATTGACAAGGTTCATAAGTGCCGATACAATAGTTCCAGAACCATTTTATCCGATAAGTTTGAATCGTTATGCATATGCGTACAATAATCCTATTGTCCTAAAGGATCTTGATGGGCATCAGCCGGGATTAAGTGATCCTATTTATCAGGACTATCCATTTGAATACGATACGAGCTATTACAACCCGACATCTAGTTACTCATACAGTAGTTCAAGTAGCTATTCTTTGAATTTTAATTATTCATTGTATAATGCCTCCTTTGATAGTAGTTCAGCATACAGTTCATACTTGCCGACACTCGGACTAACATCTTATGACAGTGGAGGTTATCCGATGTATAGCAGTTCAATATATCAGAACATGAGTGGGAGCAATCTCATGCTTAACAATGTAGGTTCAAATAGATTATATACGTATTCCGGGGAGGCAGTTTATGTATCAGGAGGTCTTCCAGCAGGTTACGGCGGTGGAGCATTATTAGCAAGTTTAACCTCCGAATGTAATGAGACAAAACAGTCTGCATCATTTATTGTTCCGTTGTTTGGAGGTACAGCTGGTGTGCCAGTTGGGCAAACCTCATTTGCGCTAACTGTTAAATCAGAGAGTTCAAATATAGAAAGCTTAAAAGGCCTAAGTGGTCTAGTATCTGTTACGGGGAGTTTTTATAGAGGATTAAGCGGCGGGGCACTTGTTATGGGACAAGGAAGTGCAGATCTAACTGGTGCTGTACAAGGGACGGATTTTAGCGCAGATATTTTCTTGGGATATTCGGTTACAACTGGGCCTGTGCGTTCTGTTAAGTGTTCTTGTAAAAAGAATTAAGAAGAATAACGTATTGTTACTAAGGAGGGGTTATTTATATTCATATAGTTCCATCTCTTTTATGCTTTGCAGCCGGAGTGCTTCTATTGATGATAGTCGGCATTAAATATCAAATAAGAAAGAAAAGTATAATTGTACTTCATATCCCTGAGTATACTAAAGTTGAAAAAAAGCTTATAAGAATTGGAGTCGTCTTATCTGTTTTGGGATTAATTAGCTTAATTATTGTTGATAAATTAATTGGTAAATAAAACGAAGGCGGGCAAGGCTTCAAAATCATTATTCAGATGAATGGCTATTCATCCTCTTGCCTTCAACTTCTCACGTTCAAGAAAAGCCCCTTAGATCTGTAACGGATAAGTGGGATGGGGTCAAATCTTTCATCGTTACGGGTATTAATGGTTTAGAGCAAACAAATTAGAATAAGCGCAGAAATATAGTCATTCAAAAGGGGACATGGCAAAATGGCGAGACAGTTACGTATTCAATATCCAGGTGCGGTATATCATATAACCTGCCGCGGTAATGCAAGACAAAACATCTATCAAGACAATAAAGACAGGAAAGGCTTTCTTGAAATCCTGCAGGAATCACAGAATATCTACAGTATCAAAATATTCAGTTATGTATTAATGAGCAACCATTATCATCTGTTGATTGAGACCCCTAAGGGGAATATAAGCGATTACATGCGGCATTTAAACATTCGCTATACAAGCCATTACAACCGCAGGCACAAAAAGGTCGGGCATCTGTTTCAGGGTAGATTCAAAAGTGTTTTAGTAGATAAGGATACATATTTAACAATGTTGTCCAGATACATACATTTAAATCCGGTCAAGGTAAAGAGTATGAGGAGGATGCCATATGAGGAGAAGAAAAAATATCTTCGGAAATATAAATGGAGCAGTCTTTCGGGGTATATTAGTAAACGTAAAAGACAGGACTTCATAGATTATGATTTGGTTCTGGAAGAATATGGGGGAAATAATCAAGAGGGGCGGAAAGCATACAGTTTTATGATCGGTATGGATATTTCGGGTGATATTGATTTGAAAAGTAAAATAGTTGGACGGAGTATAATGGGCAGTGATGACTTCATTGAGAAGGTTTTAGACAGACACCTAAAAAAGGACTCTGATTCAAGAGAGCAGCCGTCATTCAGAGAACTACAAGGTTTGAAGACGAAAGAGGAAATAATCAGGGTCGTTGAGGAGGAAACGGGAAAGGGACTTGAAGAGATCAAAAAAGCAAAAGGCATGGATCGTGCCATATTAATGGATCTGCTATACAGGGCAGGAGGACTGAGAGGGACAGAAATAGGGAGTGTTCTTGAAGTTGATTATAGCACAGTAAGTCAGAGACGTGCGAAGTTGCGGGACAGATTGAAGAAAGATATAAAGCTGCTACATTTAATTGATCGAATCGAGAAGAGACTGTAACGATGAAAGATTTGACCCCATTCCAT
>PIVU01000041.1 GCA_003354025.1 Nitrospirota bacterium | reverse complement strand
CCTTTGTCCTTCACAGTTGCATTGCCCTGAAATGTACTCGGCCCGGCAAAATTCATTGCAGTCGTGCCTATAATCTTTCCTTTGTGCTTAATCATGGCCTTGATTTCATATTTACTGGAATCCCATAACCCGCCCGGGGTTAAAGAGCATCCTCATATCATTACTATTCGGGCCTGAATGGGGATAGACGCCTTATTGCCCGAAAGTTTCACACTATCTGCCGCAGCAGCACTAACGGAAAAACCCGGGACTTCAATGATAACTCCCTCTCCAGTAATATCCTTACCCGGAATCAGCCATATCTGTGTTGTGCTTGTGACAGTCTTCGGTTTCAAACCGTACGGGGCAACTGCTTCGATTGTTACCAAACGCGGTTCATCTATATCAATGGAAGTTTCATAAAAAGCAGTTCCACTGCCGGTAATGCGTCCGAAACGTGTTTTAGGGTCTTTCATGATTTTCTGTGTATTCCCTGTGCCCCCGGCTGTCAAACCTTCAGCCAGCACCTTGCCTGTTTCACTGTCTTTAATTACAATCTTTGCCCCTCCCATAGATGTGCCGACAAACTTGGCATCTTTGGATTTGGCATGTACAACCAGTTTTGTAGGGACTGCGCCGGCTATTCCAAAGGACAGTATACCGGTCAGTACAGTCACGAGTACTAATAGTTTTCGCATCTTTTCCTCCTTTACATTATTAATATTATGAGCGGCTTCATGCCCGGACATGAAGCCTTATACAATAATCCTCTTACCACAGAGTTTAGCAAACTCCTGATTTTATATACCAGGCAGAATCTTAATATTAGAATATTTAATTACAGGCCGACAATTGACCCCCTTGAATTAAGTACTGTTTTTCAGATATTATTTCAGAACTCCTTATGATTATCCGAGAGATACGGAAACATAGCACATTCCCCACTAAATTCGCCTCAGGAAAGGAATAAATAGTGTATAACCTTGTCAGCTTCTCAGGAATCATCATTCTTATGGCCTTTGCATGGCTGCTCTCAACCAACAGAAAAGTTATTAACTGGAGAGTTATTATATGGGGATGTATAATTCAGATGGTCGTTGCGCTCTTTATATTTGTTGTCCCTGCAGGGGCCGATATTTTCATGTTTATCAACGACTCACTTGTAAAAGTTATCGGTGTCGCAAACGCAGGCGCAGAATTTCTTTTCGGAAGGCTCGCACTCCCACCAGGATCCATTAATGAATGGGGAGAGGAGTCACTTGGTTTTATTTTTACACTCCAAGTGCTTCCCCAAATTATTTTCTTCGCAAGCCTCATGGCCGTCCTGTATTACATTGGAATCATGTCATGGCTAATTAAGATTTTTGCTAAATTCTTCACAAAATTCATGAAGGTCAGCGGGGCCGAAGCCCTCTGTGCATCCAGCAATATTTTCGTCGGCATAGAATCCGCTACGACTATCCGCCCTTACCTTGAGAAAATGACCCGTTCTGAACTCTGCACCATACTTACAGCCGGCATGGCAACAATCGCATCAACCGTCCTGGCCATTTACATCATGCTGCTGCAGAAACAATTCCCGACGATCGCCGGTCACCTGGTATCAGCATCATTCCTTTCTGCACCAGCAGCCATAATAATGTCAAAAATACTGCTTCCGGAGACTGAATCTCCCGAGACATTAGGGATGAATGTTGCACCGCATTATGACAAAGAGTCCTCTCTTGTTGAAGCAATTATCAACGGCGCCAATGCCGGGCTTAAGCTGGCGGTCGGTGTCGCTGCACTGCTTATCGCGTTTCTCGGACTTGTAGCTCTTGCAGATTTCATTACCACTGGAGCTGGGGCAAAGGTTAATGAAATTATCGGAATCAACATTGACTGGTCGCTCAAAGGGCTATTTGGATACATATTCTATCCCTTTACCCTCGTGATAGGGGTCCCGCCTGCGGATGCCTACGAAATATCAAAAGTAATCGGTGAGCGGGCAATTGTTACTGAAACTAAATCATATATGGACCTTGCAGCTCTCATGAATGCCGGTGCTCTTCAGCATCCGAGATCGGCATTTCTCGCAACGTATGCTTTGTGCGGTTTTGCCCACGTGGCATCTCTTGCAATATTCGTGGGCGGCATAGCTGCCCTCGTCCCGAGTCGAACAGCCGACCTTTCGGCAGTCGGCCCTCGTGCACTGCTTGCTGCAACACTTGCCTGTTTAATGACAGCCGCGGTTGCAGGCACTTTTTTCAGCGGCAGTTCAATACTTCTTGGACAATAAAAAAAGGGGCACAGTTTGCCGTGCCCCTTCGTTTTCATCGCTGTAAAAACTATTTCTTTTTCATCTTCTGTTTTCTCACTTCATCCTTGATCCATCTTATATGTCCTCTTCCAAGGCCTTTAACTTCACAACCGAGCTCAAGGTATCTCTTGATCTTGTCGTCATCAAGAATCCCAAAACAGTCGACTACTGCAAATGTATTGCCTACCATCTTATATACCTTATCCGGCTCAAGGTCCATATACTGCTTATGGCGGACCGCAAAAATGACCGCGTCCGCACCTTTCAAGGCTTTCTTCAGATCATCCTCAAGATTAATGTTATTCAGCTTTTCCTGGTTACGGAAAAAACGAGCGAGGCTGTATTCTTTCTTCGGGTAGGTATCCTGACTCTCAAATTCCCACCAGTTAGTGATATATGGATCATGCACCCTCATCTCAGCGCCCATCTCGGTTAGCTTTCTGACTATTATCTCGGAGCCACTGTACCTTGTGTCACCAACATCTTCCCTGTATGACGCTCCCAGAAGCAGAATATCAGCAGCAGCAATCGGCCTGTTCATATTTCGTAATGCATCACGTACAAGCTGTCCTACATGGAGAGAACGTGTATCGTTAATATTAATCGCCATTGGCGTAATCTTGAATATGTCGTCTTCGAAACCATGAATGTGTTTGTAAGCCCAAACTCCTAGTCCACCGTCCTTCGGCAGGCAATAGCCTCCAATGCCCGGTCCCGGGAATATAATATTACTATGGGTAGGCCGCACTTTAATGGCTTGTATGACTTTAAGGAGATCAACGCCGTTTCTTTCTGAAAACAAACTCCATTCATCAAGAAATGCCAGAATCGTAGCACGATAGCTATTTTCAATAATTTTTGCAGTCTCCGATTCAATCGGTCTGTCAAGGACCGTCAGAGGAAAGTCATCGGTATTTAAAACATCATTGAGAAATTTTGATACTCTCGTCCGCGCTTTCTTGTTAATACCGCTGCATACTCTCCAGAAGTCACGAATACTTTTAACATATTCTTTCCCCGGCATGACCCTCTCGAAGCTGTGAGCAAGCAATGGGTCTGATTTGATGCCCCGCTTCTGAAAAACTTTTTTCATAATGGGGTAAGCAACCTGCTCGGTTGTTCCGGGCGCTACAGTAGTTTCTATAAGTACGAGGGCATCAGGCTTAATATGTTCAGCCATTATAGCAAGTGCATTCTCAAGGGGAGACATATCAGCCCGTCCATCATGCACATTCCCTACAGACTCCTTCAGATAATCACACTGAATATCAACAACTACAACGTCAGCCAGTGAAAGCGCATCGTATGTAAATGTAGCTGTAAGGGTCTTTTTCTCCAGCACGCACCTTTCAATCATGGGAGCGAGCTCGACATCTTCAGATACTACGGGAGAGACACCTTTGTTCATAACAGGTATTTTCCAGAAGCTTCTGCTGCTTGGCCTCTGCATGCCGATTACATATTTACTGGGCTTACCCTTTTTGTCTACCGTATCTGCCACAACAGCCGCCATCGCAGCACCTACAAAACCGACCCCCATAACAACAACAATCTCCCTATTCTGTCTCTTATGTTTTGCAACTTCAGTTTTTAATCGTTTAAATTCCTGCTTGTATTCTTTTTCAGAAGGTAATGGAAACTTCTCGCCGCCAGGACTCGTTGAGTATTCAATGCCCATGTTTCAGATCTCCTTTTTGCATATTGTTAATAAACACTTATCATATATGTACGGCAACCTTATCAATATTCTTTAGAATTAATCAGATAGACTAAGCATCAATTGTATATCCCGCATTTGCAATAGCCCCGGCAATTGCATCGCTGCCTGTTTTTGAATCATCAAACACCACCACGGCAGACCCCACAGTAACATCTGAAGAATCTACTCCTTCTAATTCATCCACTGCTTTTTTCACACTGGCTACACAATGCTGACAGCTCATACCATTAATTTTGATTGTTATCTCCGCCATTTCAACACCTCCTTACTATCACTTATCTGCATAATATTTTGTAATTCTACCATGCATTAAAACAACATTCCAGTTCATTATAATCAACTAATTATTTCATGCAGCTTAAACCGGCTTTTTTACCGGTTTCGGCCTGTCTCTCTTAGCATTGACAATACAAAAAACGCCGAAGGGATCATCATTGGGATTACTGAGCCTGTGAGGAGTATCGGGATTGATATACAGTACATCAAGGTAATTCAGTTCAATAGTCCTTCTTCCGACTTTTGCACTTCCCCTGCCCCTGACCGCGATTACTACATGTTCATGTTTGTGCGTCTCAAAACTGCTGAAACCTCCGGAAGCTATCTCAAAGTATCTTAGATGAAACTTTGCTGACTCACCGGAAGCCCCTATGATAGCCTGGCGGGCTATCTCCGACCAGTCTGCCCCTTCATCTTTATATCGCTGGACCTTGACCCCTTTCCATGTGAAATCACCTTTAAATTTGTAATGTTTATTGCGATTATCGGGGGATTTACCCGGGCTTGACGGCAACTCACATGAAGAATTTTCTGGTTTCCTGGCCATAAGCTAGATTATAGCTAATAGTCGGATATTTAACAATTTCATATTCCTCCCGGTCTCAGCCTTTTGTAACTTCAGCTATTTATGTTATATTTCTAAACTATGGACAAAAAATTTATTGAAGAATCAAAGAAGTATTTAATGAATACATATAACCGCTCGCCTATTGTACTTCGTAAAGGCAGGGGCATGAAAGTATGGGATTCAAGCGGCAAGGAGTATCTGGATTTTCTGGCCGGCATAGCAGTAAATTGTCTCGGGCACTGCCACCCTAAAGTTGTTATCGCACTGCAGAAGCAGGCCCAGAGACTTCTGCATGTTTCCAATCTTTACCATATAGAACCCCAGCTTGATCTTGCAAAGCTGCTGGTCGACAATTCATTTGCAGACAAGGCATTTTTCTGCAACTCCGGTACGGAAGCTGTTGAAGGGGCAATAAAGCTGGCACGAAAATACGCCAAAGATCATATCTCCCCTGAGCGGCATGAAATAATAACCTGTTACGGCTCATTCCATGGAAGAACCTATGGAGCGCTGTCGGCAACTGCCCAGGAAAAGCTGCACGAAGGATTTGAACCCCTGGTTCCGGGATTTATATATGTTCCGTTTAATGATATCACTGCTCTCAGAAAGGCAGTTTCAAAGAAAACCAGCGCCATTATGATAGAGCCTATTCAGGGAGAAGGCGGCATTCGGATGCCTTCTGCTGACTATTTACAGCAGGTACGCGAACTATGCGACGAAAACAAAATACTGCTTATCCTTGATGAAATACAGACGGGGGCAGGCAGGACGGGTAAACTGTTTGCTTATGAACATTTCGGCATTACGCCGGACATCATGACTCTAGCAAAAGGCCTTGGCGGCGGAGCAGCTATTGGAGCAATACTGGCTACTGATTCTGTAGCTGTATCATTTGAACCCGGGTCGCACGGATCAACTTTTGGAGGCAACCCCCTGGCCTGTGCTGCAGCTGCAGCAACTATAGAAGCACTGCTGGAAGACGGGTTTATTCTTGATAACTGCCTTCGCATAGGTCAATATTTTTTCAACGGGCTTGAAAAGCTTAAAAAGGATTTTTCTTCAAGCATTCTGGAAGTCCGTGGACTTGGTCTTATGCTCGGCCTTGAGCTCACTAAGGCGGGGGGGCCCATAGTTGAGTCATGCGCTAAAAGAGGCATTCTGATAAATTGCACAAGCGGTAATGTTCTGCGCTTCACTCCACCGCTGATTATTGTTGAAAAAGAAATTGACCAGCTCATAGATGCACTGGAAGATATATTTGAGCGTAATCTGTAGTAATAACATTTATTTATGAGAGATTGATTATGAAAAGAGATTTACTTACATTATTAGACCTTTCAAAGGAAGAAGTCGCTTCACTTTTAAAAAGAGCCGCTGAACTGAAAGCAGGGGTAAATACTTCAAGCTGTCCATTAGCGGGAAAGAGCATAGGGCTGTTGTTTGATAAAACATCCACAAGGACCCGACTGTCTTTTCAGACCGGTATATACCAGCTATGCGCTCAGCCGATCTATATTAACAGAAAGGAACTGCAGCTTGGCCGGGGCGAATCAATTGAAGATACGGCAAAGGTCCTTTCAAGGTATTTACATGGCATTGTCATCCGGACCTATGCACACAGCTCAATCGAAAACCTTGCCCGCAACTCTACAATTCCGATCATAAATGGACTAACTGACCTGCACCATCCATGTCAGGCCCTTGCCGACATGCTCACTATTCAGGAAAACAAGGGAAAACTGGAAGGTGTTAGACTTGCATATATAGGAGACGGCAACAATGTGGTTAACTCACTCATAGAAGCTGCAATGCTGACGGGAATCGATCTCGTAATAGCGTGCCCGCAGGGTTATGAGCCGGACAGTAAAATTTTCAAAAAAGCCCTTTCTCAGGGGGCCAAAGTAGAGATTGTCACCGACCCTGAAGAAGCTGCCAAGGATGCAGACGCACTCTATTCAGATGTATGGGTAAGCATGGGGCAGGAAAAAGAAGTAGAAAGAAAAAAGAAAAAATTCAGAAATTATCAAATAAACAGAAATCTATTGTCCATGGCCAAACCGGATGCAATAGTAATGCACTGCCTGCCTGCCCACAGGGGAGAGGAAATCACCGACGAAGTTATTGACTCCTCCCAGAGCGTTGTATTTGATCAGGCGGAAAACAGGCTGCATACTCAGAAAGCGTTGCTTGAAATGTTGATATAGACTCACGCAGTAAGGGAGGGGTGACCCCGCCCCTACATGTTCATAAAAAGGAGCTATTCTAATTTGAAACCACTTATACTAATTGTCCTGGACGGCTGGGGCATTTCAGACAAACCTGAAACAAATGCCCAGGAGCATGCCGACATTCCCTTCTATAAAAATTTGATAAAAGACTACCCTCACACTGCCCTCGAATGCGCAGGGCAGGCAGTCGGTCTGCCCGAAGGCACTATGGGAAATTCTGAAGTCGGTCACCTGAACCTTGGCGCAGGACAAGTCGTGTACCAGGATTACGCGAGAATTAATAAAGCCATTGAAGACGGAAGTTTCATGAATAATGAGGCATTCCTTAATGCAATGGACAGTGCTCTTACCAAAAACAAGGCCCTGCATCTGCTCGGCCTCCTGTCCGACGGCGGTGTCCATAGCCATATAAGTCATCTCAAGTCCCTGATCAGCATGGCCGTTGACAAGGGACTGAAGAAGATCTGTGTACATGCCTTCATGGACGGGAGGGACACTCCTCCGACGTCAGGAATTAATTACATTAAAGACCTCGAGTCATTCCTGAGCGATAAACCCGCTGCGAAGATTGCGTCCGTTACCGGCCGTTACTGGGTCATGGACAGGGACAACCGTTGGGAGAGAGTTGAACAGGCTTATAAAGCACTTGTAAATGCAGATGGTGCCAAAGCCAACTCTGCAGTAGAAGCGGTTGAGAACAGTTACGCAAAAGGTGAAAACGACGAATTCATTAAACCCGCTCTTATATGCGACGATAATACGCCAATAGGACTGATCGGTGAAGGGGATTCAGTTATCTTCTTTAATTTCAGGGCTGACAGAGCAAGGGAAATATCAAAAGCTCTTGCACTGAAAGAATTTGACGGTTTCAAAAGAGACCATGTACCTTCTCTCGGGCCTTATGTCACCATCACAATGTATGAAGAAGATTTTCCATTCCCGGCAGCTTTTCCTCCACTCAAATTATCGGGGATACTCGGAGAAGTTCTAAGTCAAAACAATAAAAAACAGTTGAGGATTGCTGAAACAGAGAAGTACGCCCATGTCACATATTTTTTTAATGGAGGAGAGGAACACGCCTTTGAGGGTGAGGACCGATGTCTCATCCCATCGCCAAAAGACGTAGCAACCTATGACCTGAAACCGGAGATGAGCGCCTTTGAAGTAAAAGACGCTGTAATGAATAAACTGGAGATGGGAACATATGACTTCATCCTTCTCAATTTCGCAAACCCGGACATGGTCGGGCACACTGGGATAATGGAAGCCGCTGTCAAAGCATGTGAAACGATAGACAGGTGCCTTGAAGAAATCGTATCAAAAGTACAGTCATTGGGTGGTACTGTCCTAATAACATCAGACCACGGCAACTGCGATCAGATGTCGGACAAAACAGGCCCATTTACTGCTCATACAACAAACCCGGTGCCTTTTTTATTAATAAAAAAAGACTATCAGCTACGTGACAAAGGAATTCTTGCCGACGTAGCACCGACTGTTCTGGACTTGATGGGACTAGACAAACCAGACGAAATGACAGGCGAAAGTCTGATCGTTAAATAAAAACAATAGTAATCAGGGGACATGGATTCAGTCAAGATATCTTTGCGTATTTTCTACGCTCATCTCTTCAAAGTAATATGATATTCTGCCCCCTCACAGTTTAAATGCTATAACGCTTGATCCTTTGATCATTGGAACCCTGAATCCTGATTATGCTAAACAATATTCTCAACATCCTGTTCCCTGAAACATGCCCTTCCTGCGAAGACAGCTCACACAATCACAGCATCGCCCCCTTTTGCAGTGACTGCTGGCAATCAATGGTTCCATATAAAGGCCCTAAATGTCAGCGATGCGGCAAACCTCTGGTTTCGGATGTATCCATTATATGCGGAGAGTGTATTAATGATGAGCCGGCTTTCATATCTGCAGCAAGTTTCGGGCTCTATAACGGGCCGTTAAAGAAGGCCATTAATTTACTCAAATATCATGGGGTCAAAAGATTGTCAAAGCCATTATCCGACATATTGTCCCGGATCAATCTTCCGGAAGTTGATGTCGTAATTCCTGTACCCCTTCATCATAAGCGCCTCAGGGAGAGAGAATACAACCAGTCCGCCCTTATCGCCTACAGGATTGCCAAAAAATATGATTACGACCTTATACAAAACTGCCTGATCAAGACGAAGGATACATCACCCCAGGTGGGCCTGTCATCAAAAGACAGAAGGAAGAACATTAAAAACTCATTCGAAGTCCGCTACCAGCGCATTATTACCGGCAAGAAAATCCTGCTCATAGACGATGTCATCACTACCGGGGCCACCATCAGAGAATGCTCCAGGGTACTGAATAAAGCAGGAGCATCGTTTATATATGCAGTTACATTAGCACACGGGATGAAGGATTAATCTCATTAATTGTTAAACAGACCTTTTCGGAATATGCATTTCATATTGAAAGCAAACTGTTGATAGTTGACTATTATCAATGAAGATGAATCAGGCTGCCTCTGTTGAGTTCCCCCTCTTATTAATGATTTTGGTTCTGTATGGATTCTGCTGGTTATTTGCAATTACCGAGGTCGAACCTCGATACGGTTGAATTATTATTGTAGGGGCACCTCTTGTGGGTGCCCTTATTTGTAGAATGGGGGATGCATGTTAAAGACAGGGCAGGCACAAGACCTGCCCCTACATTTCAATCCGCAATCATCAATGCAACAAACACCTCAGATCATTAATAATTTAGATTTATCATTAACACTAGCTTCATTCCAGAATTATTGACAAGCAAATAAAACATTCAAGTCTGATAAGATCATAAACTGACCACAACACTTTGAAATCTTCATAAGCAACAGTAAATCGCTATTCGTCATTCTCCATAAAACCGGCAAACTGCCGGTCAATTAAACCCCTCACGAACCGCCGTACCCTATGGTAACCTTACTGCCCTCAACAACAACAGGAACTTTCCTTTCGCCATTGGAGTGCTTGAGCATTTCCTCCATTTTTGATCCGTCTGTTTTAACATCATAATATTCAGCATCATTGTAGTCCGCCCGGGCCTTGTCAGTAAAAGGTCAACCGGCCTTACCGTAAATTATTACTTTGTCAGCCATAATAACACCTCCATGTTTTTATAAGATAATTATAACAGAGAGTTTATTTCAACTGATGAGTCCATCAAAAATAAGGTTTTTGTTAAAATGATAGTCACAATGTCAGATCATACCAATAATGGAAACAGGCCCGAATACCTGATAATACCCGCAGCAGGCTTAGGAACCCGAATGAAGTCAGTCAATGCTGAATTACCTAAAGAACTGCTTCCAATAGGACATAAGCCTGCTATCCTGTATACGATTGAAGAGGGGATAGATGCCGGAATCACGAACATTATTATTATAATTAGTGAAAAAAAAGAAATTATTCGCCGGTTTTTTAATAATACTGATTTATGCAGGGAGCTGTTTCCGGAAATTGTCCCCGAACTGAAAAGCATTCTTTCAACTGCTTCTTTTTCGTTTCTTTACCAGAGAGAACCACTGGGTGAATCCGATGCAATCAGTTATGCAAAGGATATTACAGTGAACAGCCCTGTTGCCATTATTTATCCGGACAACCTGTATATGCCTGCTCCGGGCGCCTTAAGGATTCTCAGCGATATCTATTCAAAACACAAAAAAGATGTTATAGCCCTTACAGAAGTCAATGCAGATAATGCAGGGAACATAAGCCATGCCGGTATAGTAGACCTTAAGCCTGTGGAAGATTCACTTTTTAGCATTGAGTGTTTTCATCCCAAGAACGACGGTTACTTTGTCCCCCGGTACGAACATGAACTCCGTGCCTGTGGAATCGGCATATCAGGACCCTATCTCTTTGAATATATTGAGAAAACAAGGGGATCAGTTTCAGAAAAAGAATTCACAGACCTTCCTGTACGCACTCTAATTCTCCAGGAGCGGGGCACTCTTGGGTACAGGCTTCCAGGGACTGTTTTTGATATCGGAAACCCTCAAGGTTACAAACAGTGTACCGAATATATTAATCAAGGCCATGAAAGAAACTAAGAGCAACTGCTTTAACTGCATTCACTTTTTTGTTACCTGGGACGATAAACACCCCCGGGGATGCAGGGCCATGAAGTTTAAAACCAAAAAAATCCCCTCAATTCTTGTTCGTGAATCATCGGGCGAAGAGTGTACATGTTTTACAGCCAAAAAGACTGCGACCAAGCCCGGGTAATCAGCTTTATTCTTTCTGAAGACAGGTAGTCATACCCTCAAATTGCTTTTAGTTAAATTTCTATGGGATAATTGTAGTTGCCCATGAATTATGCACATTTCAGAAAACCAAGCAGATATATCGGAAATGAAGTAAATATTGTCCGCAAAGAGGCCAAAATCAAGACTGCCCTCTGCTTCCCCGATACCTATGAGATAGGGATGTCGCACCTCGGGCTGAAGATCCTGTATTCAATTATCAATGACATACCCGATGCTTCCGCTGAAAGAGTTTATGCTCCATGGGTAGACATGGAGGAATACCTCAGGGAAAAGGACCTTCCCCTGACATCACTGGAATTTCAGCGGCCCTTAAATGAATTCGATATCGTAGGTTTCACTCTCCAGTATGAACTTTCATTCACCAATATTCTTAACATGCTTAATTTGGGAGGCATACCGCTCAGATCATCACAACGGAACAACGACCATCCGCTCATTATTGCAGGCGGTCCCTGCGCTGTTAATCCTTTGCCGCTTGCGCCTTTTATAGATGCATTTGTAATCGGGGATGGAGAAGATATTATCAAGGATATCATAGAGATAGTCTCCGGATCAGGAGGCAGGGATAAAGACGGCCTGTTGATGGAGCTTTCAAAACTGGAAGGTATATATGTCCCGGCGATACATGATTCAGAGGGGAAAAAGATCAGGAAGAAGATCGTAGAAGACCTTGATAAGACACCCTATTTTGATTCACCTGTCCTGCCTTACGCGCAGCTCGTTCATGACAGAGTCGCCATCGAAGTAGCAAGGGGCTGCACCAGGGGATGCCGGTTCTGCCAGGCTGGTATGACCTACAGGCCTCTGAGGGAACGGTCTCCCGAGACTATTCTATCGATTGCAAAAAAATCTCTGGAGAGTACGGGGTATGATGAAATCTCATTTGCATCGTTAAGCACAGGTGACTATAGCTGCCTGCTTCCTATGCTGCAGTCATTCAATAGTCAATATAAGAAATCAAACATATCCATATCACTTCCTTCCCTGAGGGTAGATTCGTTAACAAGCGATGTACTTAAGGAAATTAAGAGCGTCAGACAAACCGGTTTTACAATTGCTCCCGAAGCCGGTACAACCAGGCTGCGCAATGTTATTAATAAAAACATCTCCGATGAAGAGTATGAAGAGACGCTGACAAAAATCTTTTCTGAGGGATGGTCAAATGTAAAACTCTATTTTATGATCGGTCTCCCGACTGAAACCAAAGACGATATTAACGGCCTCATTGACATGGCAATAAAGGCCATAAAAAAAGGCAGACAGCTATCGAAAAAACGGGTAAATGTTAATGTCGGTATTTCATCATTTGTCCCTAAACCTCACACACCCTTTCAATGGGTTGGACAAAACTCTATTGAGGAACTTCGGGAAAAGCAGGATTATATTAAAAATGTATTCAGGAAGAAAAGAATCAACTTTAAGGGGTCCCAGGTAGAAGTGAGCGTGCTCGAATCAGTTTTTGCCAGAGGTGATCAAAGCTGTGCTTTACTGCTTGAAGAGGCATGGAAACTGGGCTGCCGGTTCGATGGATGGTCTGAACACTTCGATTTTGAAAAGTGGCAGCTCGCAGCTGAAAAGTCTTCAATCGATCTTAGAAGTCTGGCATCCCGCAGCTTTGACCCTGACAAAGACCTGCCGTGGGACTTTGTTGACATAGGAGTAAATAAATCATTCTTAAAAACAGAGTACCGGAAGGCCCTGGAAGGAAATGTTACTGAGGACTGCCGGGAAAACTGCGGCGGATGCGGGCTTGAATGTGAAGATAGAGTAAAGAGGACAGAGAACAGAGCACAGACTAATGATAACGTGCGACGCGTAACTCAGGACGTACGACGAGCAAAGGTTCCCGGCAAATTACGGATCAGATTTTCCAAGACCGGTGAAATGCGATACCTTTCCCACAATGAGTTATTCGCGGCAATATTCAGGGCCTTGAATAGGGCCAATATACCACTGGCATATTCAGAAGGGTTTCATCCCCGTCCGAAATTTTCTTTCGGTCCCGCTCTTCCCTCGGGCGTGGAGGGATTAAATGAGTTTTTTGAAATCGAGTTAACGGCATTTTTCAAGCCTGCTGATTTTATAAACATGGTCAATTTAAAGCTCCCTGAAGGGATCAAACTGCTTTCGGCAGTCCCTGTCTCCAGGCAGGAAAAATCACTGAGCAATCTATTCTCCCGGTATAAATATGAAGCAGCCATTGACAACTCATTGAAAAATAACATTATATCTTTCATGGATCGCGAGAATTGCGACATAAAGAGAGAGAAAAAAACCGTTGATATCAGGCCGATGGTTGAGTCAGCCTCACTGGAAGATGGAAAGTTGACCATTCTTCTGGCTGATACAGATAAGGCAAATGTAAGATTATTTGAAGTCCTGGAAGAGATCCTTCAGATGCCCCGTGAAAAAATTGATTCATTAATTATAAAAAGAACAGGGCTTTATGGGTATAATAGTGATCAAAATCTAAAGAATGAAGGGGAAGACAGAATATGCCAGGCAAAATAATTATTAATATAAGCCCGGAGCAAACGCGGGTCGCACTGCTTGATTCCAATGTCCAGCTTTCCGAGTTATATATTGAACGCATAAAGGATGCAAGTCTTGTAGGTAATATCTATAAAGGCAGAGTTGTGAAGATCCTTCCAGGCATGCAGTCGGCTTTTGTTGACATAGGTCTTGAAAAGGCCGCATTCCTCCATGCTGCCGATGTTCTTTCAGGATTTGATTACTCTATATTCGGGGAGGACATTGAAGAGAATGTATCTGTCAATCTTCCCATAGAGGATATGCTGCAGGAGGGCGAAGATGTTTTCGTACAGGTATCGAAAGATTCTATAGGCTCCAAGGGGGCAAGAGTCACATCATATATTACGCTCCCGGGCAGATACCTTGTATTAATGCCGGGCGTTGACCATATCGGCGTATCAAGAAAAATACTTGACGAGGATGAAAGGACCCGCTTAAAGGACCTTATTACTGAACTAAAACCGGACAACTTCGGATTTATTATAAGAACAGCAAGTGATGCCTGTACTGATGATGAGTTGAAGAAAGATATAGATTATCTCATGCTGCTCTGGGAAAACGTCCAGCAAAAGAAGGAAAAAACCAGTTCCGCCCATGTACTTTACAGTGATCTTGATCTGACGCTGCGGAGTGTAAGAGACCTGCTCAGCCACGAAATCGACAAACTGATTATTGACTCAAAGAGTGAATACAATAAACTCGTCGACTTTGTTAATTCATACTTTCCCAAGCTCGCTACCAAAATCGAATTCTATGAGGGGACAGAGCCGATTTTTGATGCCTATGGCATTGAGCTTGAGATACCCAAAGCACTGGGGAAACGGGTCTGGCTGAAATCAGGCGGTTACATTGTACTGGACCAAACAGAGGCACTAACTTCCATTGATGTAAATACCGGAAAGTTTGTGGGCAAAGCCTCTCTGGAAGACACAATATTCAAAACCAATATAGAGGCTGTTAAAGAAATAGCCTATCAGATACGACTCCGGAATCTCGGTGGAATAATAATAGTGGACTTTATTGATATGGAAAAAGAGGAGAACCGCCACAAACTATTCTCTGTATTTCAGGAAGCCATGATCAATGACAGGGCAAAATGCACTATATTGGAAGTATCCGAACTGGGACTTATTCAGATGACCAGAAAAAGGGTCAGGGAAAGCCTTGAGCGGGTGCTCTGCGAGTCATGCTCTTATTGCGAAGGCAAGGGTTTTGTTAAATCTCCGACAACCGTAGCTTATGAAATTTTCCTGGAATTGCGGCGAATCGGCAATACCCAGAAAAACATCAAAATCATGATAACAGCCAATCCTCAGGTAGCAGATCTTATATATGATGATGAGCGCGAGGGGATTGAAATGATAGAAAAAGAGAACAGCTTCAAAATTATCATTAAGGCTGACAGTACGTTCCATCAGGAATTTTATGAAGTGATAACGTTATAAATACATGTTCCATCTGTTTCAACCGTTTCAGCTGGTCCAGCCGGGAACAGCTAATAAAATATATATCTTAAATTCTTTATCTCACCTGTAACCATGACTATCGACGAAAAATACAGGAAACTTCGGGAAAGTTTGAAAAGCATGGATAGAGTTATAATCGCCTTTTCCGGAGGAGTAGACAGTGCTTTCCTGCTTAAGGCCGCATCTGTCTCAGGGGTGAATATATTAGCAGTGACCGGCATTTCCGCAAGTCTTCCCGAAGAGGAAAGTTCATTTGCAAAAGAAATCGCATCTTCGCTCAAAGTTATTCATAGAGTAATAAATACTGAAGAGATGCAGAACAGCAGTTACACAAATAATCCTCCTGACAGATGTTATTACTGTAAAAAGGAGCTGTTTGGAAAATTAAAGGATATTGCAAAGCAGGAAAATTACTCCTATATCCTGGACGGTACAAACGCTGATGATGCTCATGACTGGCGCCCCGGCAGCCGCGCTGCCGGAGAAGAAGGGGTAAAAAGCCCGCTCCTGGACGCGGGACTTACTAAATTTGAGATTAGAAAGCTCTCAAAAGATCTCGGACTCCCTACATGGGACAAACCGGCTACCCCCTGTCTGGCCTCAAGGTTCCCCTACGGACAGCAGATTACTGCAGAGGCTCTGAGCAGAGTGCATAAAGCCGAGACCTTTATTAAGCAGTTTGGACTTAAGGAGCTTAGGGTAAGAAGTCAGGACGACTCGGCCAGAATCGAAATTTCACCGGGGGACTTCCAAAAACTGACTGAGAACAATGCCAGGCTGGAGATCATTGACTATCTTAAGTCCCTGGGATTCAAGAACATCACTCTGGACCTTCAGGGCTTCAGAAGCGGCAGTTCAAACGAAGCGCTCCAGGATAAAAGCAATTAATTCAACCCAACTTTGTTTTCAATTAACCGATACTGTTAGCATAGATGATGGACGAATCCCTCTACTTAAAAGAACTCTCAAAGTGTGTCCGCTGCGGTACATGCAAGACATTCTGCCCTACATACCTCAACACACACAATGAGGCAATGGGAGCAAGGGGACGTGTCGCCATGCTGGGTGAACTGGGGCAGAAACACCTTGACCCCACTAAATCCCTTGCTGAAAAAATATTCAGCTGCATGCTCTGCGGCGCATGCAAAAATCTATGCCCAACAGGAATTGACATTCCTGAAGTAATATATCAGGGAAGGACTGTTCTCAGGGACTCCTTTAAAAGAGGCCGCTTCCTTCGCCGGGCCTTAAAGATGTCAATATCCCGCCTTGATACGTTGTCCCCTCTATACAGGATATACCATACCCTGCTTCACAAACCTCTCTATAACGCCGGCCTGGTCCGCTACCTGCCCAATACCTCATCAAAACCTTTTAACAAGCAGGCCCAGGTTTACAAGAATATGAAAAAGATCGGGAGAGTGGCCATATTCGCCGGTTGCAGCGTTAATTATTTTTACCCGCACCTTGGCAATGCCTTATCCAACATTCTCCTTACAAAGGGCTATGAGGTAGTTGTATTTAAGGGAGAATCATGCTGCGGAGCTCCGCTGCGCTCTATGGGGCTGGAAAAAGAAACTGAAGTGCTTGCACAAAAGAATATTGAGCACTTCAATAAAGTACATGCCGAGGCAATTGTAAGTCTCTGTCCAACATGTACGATGGTAATACGAGACCAGTATCCTGTTATTACAGGAAGTACTATTAACAACATCATGGATATAAATGAATTTATCGCAAAGAGTAATATTGCCCCGGAACTGGAATTAAAACCATCGGTCATGACATATCATGACCCCTGCCATCTTAGTTATGGGTTAGGAGTTCGGGACACTCCGCGAAAGATCCTGAAGAGCATAAAAGGAGTTGAGCTGGTTGAAATGAAGCATGCCGATGAATGCTGCGGATTTGCAGGGTCCTTTAATGTTCATTACAGTGACATGTCCGAAACAATGGGCAAACAGAAAATCCAGAATATAACCGACACATCAGCAGACACAGTTGTAACATCATGCCCCGGATGCATCATGCAGATGGAAACAATAAGGAGAAGCAAGTCGGCAAAGTTCAAGATTAAACATATTGTGGAAGTTATTGATGAGGCTATGCATGATTAGCATAGGGCCTTTTGATATTTAACAAACAATCATTTATATTATAAATATGCCAATATACGAATACACCTGCAATGACTGCTCTGAGGATTTTGAGAAATTAGTGATGAGTTCTAACTCTGAGATTACATGCACCAAATGTAATTCCGCGAACGTTACAAAGAAATTTTCTCTTTTCGGCATGAGCGGAGTTGATAAGCCTGTGACTTCTTCCGGAGGGTCAGGGTGTTCTTCATGCAGTTCGTCATCCTGCAAGAGCTGCCACTAGAACCAGTCTCATCAACCCTTTTCTGTTATGGATACCTATAAATGGCTACCCCCGGAGTATAACTGAATATCCCCGTTGAATTATTAAAGACTTTCATTTTTCGGTATCCAGCTAACTGATGAGCAATCCGTTCAGGTAAAACCCCGCCGGGATCGTTAGAAATAACAGCTGCAACTTTTTCCTTCTCTGAAGTATCACTCGTCACGGCATAGTATTCAGGGTTAGTGTATTCCCATGTAAACCTGAGAGGAGAAGTTTCATATCTTTCAAAAGGCAGGACGAACCCATCATGGTCATAGCTTATTTTTTTATCCGCAAAAAGGTCAAATATAGGCACTGAAATCGCCTGATTGACAATTGCTTCATCTGATTGAACTGTAAATACAGTCACTCTTTCCGTTTCTATGGTACGCAGGTACTCACCGGCAGCCTCAAAATTGCCCAGACTCATTGTCTGAAGAAAGGGCATATATGCATAGCCCGCTATAACAACTGATGATCCGATTATATAAGGAATTATGTGCTTATTTATTGCCATCGATTTTACACGCTGCAGTCCGTAAGCAGCCATTAACGTCAGCATGGGAAATGCAATCATTACATAACGTGACCGTTTAATCTGAAGCACGACGATTAGTATCAGCAGCCAGCTGACAATGAGAAATTTCGCGTCACGCTCCTTAATCGCAGCATATACAGAATACAATGCGGCAATCGTAATAAAGGGATGGGTCTGATAAAAAAAGGTAGAGACAAAGCTCTCGCCCCACCATCTCAACCCAGGTCTCTGATATTCATTGAGAAACTGAATCTGAGATACAATAACATCATATTTAAAAATGAGGACAATACCTGCCAGGGCACCGGTAAGCAGCGTAACAAGAATTGTTCTTGCGACTATATCTTTACGCCCCTCTCGCTTCTGAATTAAATAAACCAAAAAAACAACTCCTAGAACGGTCAGCATCATCCATGTCGAATATTTGGAAAATAGTGCAGCGAAAAGTGACAGGGATGCAAACACAGGCCATGCACCGCCATGTTCCAGTGCCTTAATAAACGTGAAGATCGAAAGCGTCAGGAAAAACATTGTCGGTACATCAACCAGCATTAGAGGGACCTGAGAATATATATAGGGTATTCCCAGCATCATTGCACCTGCATAAAAACCCGTGTCCTCATCCCAGAGAGTTTTGCCGGTAAAATATGTGACAACAATGGTCAATGAAAAAAACATTGAATTCAATACCTGAATAAATGCCCTGGATTCGCCGAACAGCTTAAAAACAAGACCGTACATAAAGGGAACCAGCGGCAGATCAGTCCATGCATGAACGGCCTTGCCCCACTCAGATATAAAGTACTGAATCCCATACACTTCGAGATGTTTGGCCTGTGTAAAATATCTTGATGTATCTACGATAACTTCAGGCACTTTCCAGAATATCGAGCTAAGTGCAAATGACAAAAAGAAGAGGTATAATGCAGGCCGTTGTTTGACATTTGATAGCCTGAACAAGCCATTTGCCAGAATAATGCCGAGGATTAGCAGGGGAACAAATACCATTAAATCCACATCAGCGAATGTCCACTTCCAGCTCGTCAACCTGTTATCGTCTACATAGCGGACACTGTAAAGCAGGGCATAAATAGCCAGCGAAATACAGGGGACAATAATATATTGACAGCCTTTATTCAGGGGTCTAACTTGAGGCATGAAATAGTATACAATACTTTGGAACCCATAGCTTTTCCCTGCAACAAGAGACTCCCAGACTGGTCCTAAGATCAGGCAACATTATGATTCAGCTCAAGGTATTTTAAAAACCTGCCGAAAAAAAAGAACTGATAGAGACACAGGGAGGCTGAATATGAGTGATTTAGAAGGATGGTCAAGGATTATTGATGAGCATAATGATAAGGAAGATACAGACGCGCCGTCAAAACCGGAAATAAAAGCTATAAGAACTGATCCAGATGCATGAAAGGCATTATTTTCGTAATTCGTAATTTGTAATTGTTTTTATTTACCAGGAAACAACTCTGTCATGAGAAAAGATATCATCAACAAGCTCTTCGTAGGATTCTTCTCTTTTTTGGAGGGATACAACTTTAACTTCATGACCTTTAGACTGAACATCAATAATCTTGTCAGGAAGTTCTGAATGCCCGTTATTTAGTATATGAAGAATTTTCATTATTCGTCTCTCTATAAAACAATGACCCTGTCAGCCTCGTGCTGCATTGTAGCGTTATCATATTGACTCCCAGTGTCTACAAGTTCATGAATATTTTCCTTTGACATCTCTAGCTGCTGGGTCGTGTAATCACAATAGGCCATACCAACGCCCTTCAGTTCTGCAAGATTGTTCACTGCTGCGTTTTCAAGGAGCCGCGCTCCACCATTCATAAAAAAAACAACAACCTGATGGCCTTTTGCAACAGCTGCGTTTGCAATGCCGATCAGGTTCTCAGCGTGTCTGTCTGTATTTACCAGAATGCCTAGTTTCAAAAGTTCACTCAAAAGTTAAACTGTTTAGTACACCCGTTAATAATCGGCCCGGGCAATTTTATTTACCCGGGCCTTATGATTAGCTATTCATTCTATTCTACTAATTTGCGATTGGAAATTTGCCAGCATCAGCTTTGTTCCATTCACCCCATGAGCTTACATAAACTTTGACATTGGGGTATCCAAGTACATGCTTAAGGGTATAATAAGCATTGGATGCCTTGATTCCAGCCTGGCAGTACGCAATGACTTCTTTGTCCTTTGTAACACCTTTAGCCTCATACATTGCCTTTAACTCATCAACTGACTTCAATACTCCATCTGAGTTGAAATTATTCTGAGAATTAATATCAATAGCACCTGGGATATGCCCTACTCTTACATTTTTATCATTATTAACTTCACCCTTATATTCTCCGGTACCACGTGCATCCACGAGTACAACGCTCGAATTTTTAAGGTTCTTTAC
This sequence comes from Nitrospirota bacterium, assembly GCA_003354025.1. GTDB lineage: Bacteria > Nitrospirota > Thermodesulfovibrionia > UBA6902 > UBA6902 > Glo-13. The sequence goes on along the minus strand of PIVU01000041.1, from coordinate 2,123 downwards.
TACATCCTCTTTCACTATTCTGATAGACTCATTGCGTCCGGCAGCCTTATATTTGCCAGCGGGAGCTGCTTTCATTCCGCTTTCAGAAGGACGGTTTTCCTTATTCCACTTTTCAAGTCCTCCGTTCAGATAGCTCACATTCTTATGTCCGAAGTATTCCATCAGCCATACTGCGCTGAGAGTAAATACCCTGCCGGCTTTCGCGCCGTATATTATAACGTGGTCGCCGTTATTAACGCCGAGCCTCATCATCATTCCTTCAAATTTTGCCTGGTCCGGGGGATTAGGACTTAATGCGCCCATTTGCCCGCCAACGCCCATCAAATAGGACCCTTTAATATGTTTCTTCTCGTACTGCTCTTTATCAGACGGCCAGTCATCTACAAAAATAATTTTCACTTTCGGATTGTTCAGGTTATCTTCAAGCCACTGGGTTTCCACTAAAGAACCGGCATTGGCATTTTGAATACCTGCAAAAAGGGATACTGCAAACAGCAATGAAACGACTACAGCATAAAACTTGTTACTTAAACGCATTATTCCTCCTTTTGATTCATCTTATTGAAAAGATATTGATTGATTGCGGCTGCTTCTATTCAGAAATTACGAGCCATATTATAAGCGTTCAATATCATCCCATGTCAAGCGTTATAAATAATATCTATTTCGCAATAAGACAAGCTATACTTCATTATAAATAGCAACTTATGAATAAAGTGTGAATACACTTAACTCATTGACTCTTCAACCCTTTAACTCTTACCTCTTTAATGCTCCTTGACATTCCATATCAACTTATGTTGATATGATTATATGAGAGAAATAACAGAATTATTCAAGCTGGTTACGGATGAGCACAGGGTCAGGATACTCATGCTTCTGGACAAGAAGGAGCTAAGTGTCTGCCAGTTAATGGGAATAATCGGCGCATCACAACCTCTGATATCGAGGAACCTTTCTCTCCTTTACAAAGGCGGCCTGCTGCAGGAAAGAAGGGACGGCAAGCTGCGCTTTTACAGTATCAGAAAGAACCTGCCGGAGGACAAAGAGGCATTTCTTAATCTGCTGCGAAACCTGGCTCCGTCCAGTAATAAGTATAATAATGATCTGGCAACATTAAAGGAGTGCAGCGAGTTCCAGAAGAAAGTCGGAAAATGCGACATGGAAACCTTAAAATTATTTATGAAAAGACATGAGAAAAACCAGATATGAAGTCCCATTGGAGGCAAGGCCGGTAAGACTTGATGCATTTGTTTCCTTACAATGCACCCTCACCCGCTCCCATATTCAGAAGCTGATACGGGAAGGAATGATTACCGTCAATTCCAACGCTGAAAAAAACAGTTATAAAGTGCGCGGTGGAGATCAGATTGATATACTCATACCTGATAAACCTGAAAATGTTCTTGAACCTGAAGACATCCCCCTGGAAGTCCTTTGGGAGGATGATAATATTATAGTCATTAATAAACCGCCCCATCTTGTAATCTACCCCGCAGCGGGCAACAGAAGCGGCACACTCATGAACGGGCTGCTTTCAATATGCAAAGACCTGTCTTCAGTCGGCGCTCCCCTGCGGCCCGGAGTGATACACCGGCTCGACAAGGATACATCGGGTGTAATAGTCATAGCAAAAAACGATAATGCATATTACAGCATCGCACAGCAGTTTAAGAACAGGGAAGTTCAAAAGACATATATAGCTCTCCTATACGGTAATCTTCAGGAAGAGAAAGGTGAAATAACAGCGGCCATCGGCCGTTCACTTTCAGACAGAAAAAAAATGTCCACCAGGACTAGGGCCGGCAAAGAAGCTGTCACCAGATTTGAAGTCATGAAAAGATTCAGCGGCGCTACACTGGCAAAGGTAAGCATTATTACAGGCAGGACCCATCAGATCAGGGTACATTTCGCATCTATAGGCAACCCTGTACTGGGAGATACAATCTACGGTAAAAAGGACTCGTTAAGGATAGGACAGGTAACTGTTAAATTCCGCCGGCAGATGCTGCATGCGCAAAGCCTCCAGTTAAATCATCCTGTCAATGGAGAAATCATGAAGTTTACTGCTCCTGTGCCGGATGACCTGGAAGAAGCCATAATAAAATTAGAAAACAATCCAC
>PIVU01000483.1 GCA_003354025.1 Nitrospirota bacterium | reverse complement strand
TTCATCCGATCAGTCTGTTACCGTGAGTGCCGGTTATACGAGTGGCGGTGTCACCAAAACCGCTACACACGCAGTTACCGTGACAAATATTGGTATTGAAGTCCCCTTGGGCAATTACCTGGATAATACGGATTTAACCTGGTCCACCAGTGACAGTGCAAGCTGGGTGGGGCAAACGGCTGAAGTCTACTATGGCGGAGACGCAGTACAGAGCGGGGACATCAGTCACAATCAGCAATCCTACATGCAGACAACTGTAACAGGTCCCGGCATCATTTCTTTTTACTGGAAAGTATCGTCTCAAAGCGGTAACCCGGATATTTCATGATATATTGCCTCAAGCTGCGGGCCGAGTGTTTTCGTGAATTATTTCTCGATAATTATTTTTTACTTGGTGATCGTTCAGAACGATAGCGCTCCTGGGAGGGAAATTGTCCAATTTTCATCAAAGTTCTTAGTTGCAAGGCGTAGCTGTCCGCCCAGTATTTCTAGTACCATCAGATTTTTCTATGTTTCCGGTCAGGTTGCGCCCAGACGGTACGAGATTATGTAAAACATCTGCTGATATGGATAAGCGCTGGATAAGAGTATTTGAATACGCCGAGTATTTTTTAATAAAATTGCTCCAATTTTGAAAAGTTTCAACCGTATAGTTCCACAGCAAGCTGAGGATAAGCTTGTGCCTTTCAAAGCAAGTCGTCTTATGGCTTCTATCAGGGTATATGCAAGACCTGATAGCAATAACCGGATTTGATTGGGAATCCAATTCGTGCAACTGGTTCTGTCTGCAAACAGGTCAAGTTGCTGTGCCTTTATTCGATTCTCGGCCTCACCTCTTGCACAATAATGTTTTTCATAAAGAGACTGTCCATCCCCGGAAAGAGACGTCACTATAAATCTGGGATTTTTTCCCTTGGCACTGTATTCAGCTTTTGCAACAATCCGACGTTCATATTTCCAGCTATCGGCAGCATAGATGATATCTCCGAATACTCGTTGCTTTTCGCCTGTAGATTCGAACTGGGATACCGCTTTTTCCATTAAATGTTTGGTCATGGATTTAAGGCGTGAATTTTTGGCAATGCCAATGATATACTCAATATTATTTTTATCGCACCAGTCCATCATCAAATGCCTGCAGAATCCACTATCGGCACGGAATATGATTTTTACGTCAGGCCAGACTTCCCGGAATCGAATTTTCAAAAGTTTTAAAATACTCCATGCACCATGAGCTGCATCAATACTACTTGGCTTCAAATATCCTGCCAACAAATGTTTCCCGCA
>PIVU01000482.1 GCA_003354025.1 Nitrospirota bacterium | reverse complement strand
AAAGCCTGAACCTGCTTTGACACCTGTTGTAGTCAAGGAATACTGGGTAAAAGAACTGGAAGGGCTGAGCCTGAAAAATGTGAAGATTTCTGTGTATCAGAATAACCGGAAACAGGATGACCGATTTGGAGAGGCCTTATTTACCGGTAACGGCATGAGCGGACCTATAATACTGGACATGAGCAAGTCCATAGGCAATCTTTTGAAAAGCGGACCAGTTATTTTATCTATTGATTTCAAACCTGCCCTGGATCATAAAACCCTGGAACGAAGGATACTGAGAGACCTGGAGGAGTACAAAAACAAATCGATAAGAAATATCCTTGCTGAATTGCTTCCCAAAAAGCTGATTCCTGTTATGTTGAAGTCAGCGAAAATAGATCCTGATACAAAAGGTAATTCGATTACCAAAAATAATCGTAAACAGCTTCTGCTGCTTTTGAAGGAGTTTCCTTTAACAGTTAAGAAGCTGCTGGGATTCGACAAGGCCGTTATAACCACCGGAGGTGTCTCATTAAGGGAAGTTGATCCTAAAACCATGGGTTCGAAACTCATATCAAATTTGTATTTTGCCGGAGAAGTTCTGGACCTGGACGGACCTACCGGGGGGTACAACCTGCAGGTTTGCTGGAGCACCGGTTATCTTGCCGGTGAAAGCGCTGCAAAAAAATAACACGTAGGGGCAGGTCTTGTGCCTGCCCTGTCTATGCAACACATTCGCGATTTTACAGATGGGCACCCACAAGAGGCGCCCCTACAATCATACTTGAAAATAAGGCGTTGCACGGCTATCATAAATGCTTAAAGAAATCAAAAATAATATATTGAGAGGATATCCAGACTATGTACCTTTTTTTTGACACTGAAACCACCGGACTGCCCAAGAAATGGAATGCCCCTGTATCGGACACTGATAACTGGCCGCGGCTTGTGCAGATTGCCTGGCAGCAATATGATGATGAGGGAACGATGTTATCGGAAAAGGACTACATCATAAAACCTGACGGGTTTATTATCCCTGAGGACGCATCACGGGTCCACGGAATTACAACTGATCGGGCCAATGATGAAGGCGTTGAACTAAAGGGTGTGCTTGAGGAGTTTACGTCATTGATCGATGAATCGCAGGTTCTGGTAGCGCATAATATGAATTTTGATGAAAAGATTATCGGTGCAGAATTTATCAGGGAAGGGATAAAGAACACTCTTTTCGATACTGAAAGACTGTGTACTATGAAAGCTGCAACAGACTATTGCAAACTCCCCGGCAAGTACGGATATAAATGGC
>PIVU01000040.1 GCA_003354025.1 Nitrospirota bacterium | reverse complement strand
TCCCTTACTGTATAGAGAAGGTTTACGGCATTACTTTTATTTACGATTGATGTCAGATCTACAGGGTTTCCTGTCAGCGTCTGCCCGGGCACGATTGTTATCGTTCCTGTCTCTGTGCAGCTTGTCATGATATCGTACATAACCGTAAATACATCGGAGTTATCTATATAATTACTTAGAAAAAGCTGATCATAACCGGCGATGTAGTTACTAAACAATTCAGTGCCTGTGCCGCGTGCATAAAGCGGTATAATACTGTTAGAGTGATTGCCTGAATTCCACGCCCAATATACGGTTTCACCATCGTCGATATAACTATTGCCATTTATGTCATTCCAGCTTGCCCTGCGCCCTTCAGTCCCATTGACGATTTTTTCCTGAAGCAGTGTTGAGGGACTGACTTCACCCAGGGGTTCACTTAGCAATACTCCTCTGTCTTTTGTAAGATACCCGCATTCATGGTCACCGGTCACAATCAGCAGGGTGTTGTCCCAGCTGCTCCCATTGCCGGAATCCTCTATCCAGTCTATAGCAGTTTGTATTGAGTCATCAAAGTCTTTCATTTCTCCTATCATCTGGTCCATATTATTAGAATGTCCGGCCCAGTCAACTGCGCCTCCTTCAACCATTAAGACAAAACCGTCAGGGTCCTTATTCAGCAGTGTTAGTGCAGCTGCAGTACTATCTGAAAGAGTGGGGTTCTCAAGCCGCTCCGCCGATGTTCCTCCAAGGCCGTCTGCATTACGATAAAAATGGTCAAACAAGCCGGCCATTTTAGTCACTCCTGGATTTTGGGCCGCTGTTAACAATGCATCAGCGCCATCTGTGCCGGTTTCACGCTCCACTAGATAGTGTTTGTCGGGACTTCCGCTTTCTGCAAACAGTTTATCCCGAATCTGACTATTAATATATCCGCTCCTGCCATCCCCGATTACTAAATCTATAGTAGGTTCAGTCGGGCCATGTCCGCCGGCATAACCTGTCTCCGTTGATAACCCTGTAGTATTAGGATCACCAAAAAGACCCTCATCAGCTATTGCATAGACATTCATGCGATCATCGTTATGAGCCATCCATGCCCCAGGTGTCGCATGTGAAACAGGAACGGAACTGACAGCACCTGACAGCTTGCCCATTCCCCTCGCCTCCTCTCCAAGGACAATAAGGCGATCAACTGCATCATAGGAAACACTGATTCTCGCGTTTTGAGTTTTCACTCCTGAATAGAGAACCGTTGCAGCGGCTGCACTGTCCGTTATAGCTCCACTTAGCATATAATTAAAATCCGATGCAGCCTGCACCGGATCATAAATGCCGCCATAAGGATGGGTCGACATAAAATATTTTGTCCATGCAGGATCAGTTTGATATAAAGGGATCGGGTCGCTGGTCGCACTCCTGTAATTATTTGCAGCCTCGATATGTTTCGCACCCCAGCCATCTGCAATCATAAGAATAATGTACTTTGCATTTGCCCCTGATGCTTCACCTGCAGCAGGGCCTAACAGTAAGCAACCCGCAATAAGGCAGCAGATCATAAAATTGAATAACATTCTAAGAGACTTCCCTGAGTAATAATTCCGCAGCTTTTTTTGGTCCATTATAATCATATCACTCTCCCTGGATTTCAAAAGCAGGAACAAATGAGAAGCTGCTGCTGTTAATATCATCATTTTCGCACTGGATTGATAACACGTTTTCACCGAGAAGCAATTCATGGGCAAAGCCACTGATGTCCAATTGTTGCCGTTGACTTATTCCTGTAGTCAGTTTGCTGCCAGAAGTCCCAACACTATTCCGTATTACTTCTATCCCGTTAATATACGCAATATATTTACCATCACACTCTATAGACAGCTCCATACGGCTAATTCGTTTAAGGTTTGAAACAGAAAACACTTTGCGCAAATATACCTTTTCATATTTACCCTTCATGTCATTAAGCTGAGTTCCCTTGATTTTATTGCTATACCCAAAACCCGATCTCCCTTTCATCCAATCCGAATCATCATATTGCTTATGGGTCCAGGAACGCGGAGGTTGGACTTTCCCTTTCAGGTAACTCCACTCATCACCTTGATCAACCTTTAATAATTGAAAAGCCCCGGCAGCAGACCCATACAAAACTATTAAAGTACAAATAAGAAAAGAACAAATGAGACGTTTTGTTGAATGACTAAGATACAACGATGAATTCAATAACGAACACCTCTTTAAAGCCCAAAAATTAATGTACATATCCATGCCCCTTAGAGTATTACTACTCAGTTAACACATCTGTTTGTTATGGCTATATCAGCACATTTGAAGTACTAAAAATAAGCCCTGTATGAAAGAATAATAAAGTGAATATGAAACCATTATCTCATCTCCAATGTGTGATGTAAAGGTAAAATTCACATCAATTCAACACTTTTCTCTAAATTATTTAAAGCAAGAGACATGCCACGTTATATCTCATTTTATTGAATAGGATTTAAAGTGAAACTTCTTAGGAATTCAGAGATTCTTTGCAGTAGGGAGATTTTTTAGAAATACCCTCATAAGAAAATGAGATAAATAAAGTGATAAATGTTTTTTCAATGTAAGGTATGTCGACATTGAAGAGAACGCTTATTATATGATAGTCATGAATACCTGTAGACAGTAACAGTTTGCCTCCCATAAAGAAAAAACATTTACAAACATGTCGTTACCTACTTTATTTCTACAGTGCCGCTTTCAATCGTCAATAAGCCCTGACTTATTGTTACATTACCGTTTATTGTAGTTTTACCTGTGTTCGAAGTATATGAACAATCATATCCTGCTTCAAGTTTGACAGATATGGCTTGATTGATAAGAATATTTTCGGTTAATTCCATTCCCCTACTATTAATAACGTCATTGTCAACCGATGCATCATAAGCTTCTTGCAATAATAATTTATAAGACGGTGGAACCCCTTCTATTCTTACTGGAGGGCCATCAGGATATATATTCGGTTCACTATCGTCACAGTCATCCCCGGGGCCGTCAATTGATGCACTACATACAGGAACTGGAGCACCTGATACACTCATTGAAGCATCACAAAACCCATCTCCATCATCATCACATCCTTCATCCAGACTTCCGTCACAGTTATTATCCAGGTTATCGCAGACTTCTGCAGTTGGCGTTCCTGGTGTACAAGTATCTCCGCCCCACACTCCCGCTGTGCAAGTCTCTTCTCCGATTGCTCCGCATTCACCTACTCCGCATGCTGTTGCCTGTGTTACATTTTCATCTACACTGCCGTCACAGTTATTATCCAGGTTATCGCAGACTTCTGCAGTTGGCGTTCCTGGTGTGCAGGTATCTGCGCCCCATACTCCCGCTGTACACGTTTCTTCTCCAATTGCTCCGCATTCACCTACTCCACAGATTGTTGGCTGAGTTATATTCTCATCTATAATTCCGTCACAGTTGTTATCCAAATTATCACAAACTTCGACCGTCGGTGTTCCTGGTGTACAGGTATCTGCGCCCCATACTCCCGCTGTGCACGTTTCTTCTCCAATTGCTCCGCATTCACCTACTCCACAGATTGTTGGCTGAGTTACATTCTCATCTATACTTCCATCACAGTTGTTATCCAAATTATCACAAACTTCGACCGTCGGTGTTCCTGGCGTACAAGTATCTCCGCCCCATACTCCGGCTGTACATGTCTCTTCTCCAATTGCTCCGCATTCACCTACTCCACAGATTGTTGGTTGGGTTACATTCTCATTTATACTTCCGTCACAGTTGTTATCTAAGTTATCGCATACTTCGGCGGTCGGTGTTCCTGGTGTACAGGTATCTCCGCCCCACACTCCGGCTGTACATGTCTCTTCTCCAATTGCTCCGCATTCACCTACTCCGCATGCTGTTGGCTGCGTTACGTTCTCATCTATTGAGCCATCACAGTTGTTGTCCAGATTATCGCATACTTCGGCGGTCGGTGTTCCTGGCGTGCAAGTATCTCCGCCCCATACTCCGGCTGTGCAAGTCTCTTCTCCTGCTGCACCGCATTCTCCTACTCCACATACTGTTGGTTGAGTCAGGTTCTCATCGATTGAGCCATCACAGTTATTGTCTAAGTTGTCACACACTTCTGCTATTGGTGTTCCCGGGGTACAGGTATCTCCACCCCATGTTCCGGCTGTACACGTTTCTTCTCCTGCTGCACCGCATTCTCCTACTCCGCAGATTGTTGGTTGGGTTACATTCTCATCTATACTTCCGTCACAGTTGTTATCTAAGTTATCGCATACTTCGGCGGTCGGTGTTCCTGGTGTACAGGTATCTCCTCCCCATGTTCCAGCTATACATGTTTCTTCTCCCGCTGCACCGCATTCGCCTACTCCACATACTGTTGGCTGAGTCAGGTTTTCATCTGTACTTCCGTCGCAGTTGTTGTCCAAGTTATCGCAGACTTCTGCTGCTCCAGAGTTAATATTTGCGCCATCATCAGACGTCCCCGGTATTCCATCCTCACCGTCAGGCCGGTCATCACAGTCTGTACCGGCAATTATCTGACACTGGGCCGGCTCACAACCAGTTCCACTACATGTTCCACTAACTGATAACGATACATAACCGTCCAGATCATTATCACAGTAGTAATCTACTAAAGGTTGAAACTCTATTACCTGCCACTCAAAATCAGTATTAGCATCTACAGTATCACCTCTCCAATTGGATAGTCGGATACTGGTAGTGCTTAACAGATCTTCTGTCCACCTGTTGCGTGGATAGGCATTATACGCAGGGGCACCGGGACCTGTAGCATAGACACTTATCCTTCTGGTACTAGTTCCTTCAGCAGATACTGGGCCCCCTGGCAGTGGAACTCCGGGGCTTAAACTTGAGTATGCATAGTTACCGGTGGAACTGCCATCACGTCTTACTCTAAGCGAAGTCCCATAGAAGCCCAGGACATCCCCGGACTGGACTGCAAGATTCAATCCGGTCCATGTATTAGTCTGGGATGTACCCTGTATGGTCACTGTTGCAATGTCGCGAGGCGTTATACTGCTGCCGTTCCATGAAGCACTGAATATTTGTATGTCTCCTGAACCGCTATATACGTATAACTCAAAAGTGTCGATCACTCCAACAGTATCTGCAGGAATTGTATAATCTATGTATACCCGATCAGCCTGGGTTCGGTTTGTCCCGCCATATGGCCAGCCAGCCGAATCATTCCCGGCAGACAGGGGTGAAACCGCCGCCACTCCTGTATCAGCAGTAGTGTTTGTTACATAAGTAAATGCCCGGTCAATGCTGCTTACCGCAGAAATACCAATATCGTGATCTACCGTTGAGACTCCGCCACCAATGTAAGTGGAAGCGCCCCTCTGGACTACAACATCACCGGTCGGAAATTCTACTGCATAATATCGTATTCTATTGTTATAACTATTAGATGCGTGACGTGCAAATGTTACGGTACTTGATGCCGACAGCTGACCGGAAACTGCTGTCTGCTGCGGTCCGTCATTAGATGCATCATTTGAAAAATACAACCATGTGCTGGCCATATCAACAGAAGCCCCAAGTGTATCCGTTGCTGTCTGCCCTCCGTTGAATACCACTTCGCCGGTCTGCACATTTACATTTGAAGCGGCTGAGAAAACAACAACCTGATAATGCACATATACGTCAGCACTTGCTGCAGCTGATGCACGTTGAACTTTTACTGTAGTTGCATCGAGGATTTCTCCGGTAACCAGGGTTTGATACTGCTCAGTAGAGGAAATATTTGCCCTTGAGTTTACAATTACAAGTGACCTGGCCGGGTCTATTGCAGAGATAACTGCAGTGTTAAATTCCGTACCATTTGAAAGCTGTATTTCTCCGTTCTGTACAGTAAACTCATCATTTGGACATTCAATCAACGAATATGATATTTCTACCTGGCCGCCGGTACCAACCCGGTTAAAAGATAATGCATTAAGGTCAAGGATATGGCCGCTCACCATATGGTCCTGACCCTGCTCAACTGCCTGTGGGCCGGATGCATCCATAAGAAGAAACGCCTTTGATAAGTCAGTTATTGGAATCGTCAGTGATACATTGTTCGAAGAGTTTCCGGCCTGAATGTTCGCAGTCCCGTTTTCTGTACGGCATGCTGTCCAATCTATAACAGGAGGGGGTTCAGTCGTGTATGAAAATGCATAATTCGATGACAATGGATTACCTGCTACATCAGTAACCAGGGTACTAATATTCACATTATATGAAGTAGAAAATAATTGCCCGCTCGTTTCAAATACCGCCTGACTGCCGCTGCAGGTATTGAGTGTCCACCCGGGGCTGTCTGAGGTTATGTTCGTTGCATTCACTGTTGCGCAGTCTACGGCCTCATTCCAGTTTATGGTTACATTACTGTTTACCATTACATCACCTGCACCATTCACCGGAATTGTGCTGTCAACCAGCGGGGCAGTTTCATCCACTGTCGTAAAGCTGAACGGATAGCTTGCAGCCATCGGATTGCCGGCGACATCAGTCACTGCTATGGTCACTGATACCGTGTAAAGCGCACCCTCTGCCTGGCTGTTTGTTGTAAAAACCGCCTGACTGCCGCTGCAGGTATTGAGTGCCCATCCGGGGCTGTCTGAAGTTATATTCGTTTCATTCACGGTAGCGCAGTCAATGTTCTCATTCCAGTTTATCGTCACACTGCTATTTAACGGGACTGCCCCTGTACCGTTCACCGGTATTGTGCTGTCAATCAGAGGAGCAGTATCATCGGCAGTTGTATAACTGAATGGATAATCTGCGGCCATCGGATTGCCGGCAACATCAGTCACTGCTGTGGTCACTAATACTGCATAAAGTGTCTTCTCTGCCTGGCCGGTTGTTGTAAAAACCGCCTGGCTCCCGCTGCAGGTATCGAGTGTCCATCCGGGGCTGTCTGAGGTTATGTTTGTTGCATTCACTGTTGCGCAGTCTACAGCCTCATTCCAGTTAATCGTTACACTGCTATTTACTGTAACTGCCCCTGCACCATTCACCGGAATTGTACTGTCAACCAGCGGCGCCGTCACGTCGACACCAAAGGTAAAAGTATCTATCACGGCTGCAAGTGGTGTTTCACATGTTATGTCATCTCCGATAATCTCAAGTTCTTTTATCCCCTCTGTCCAGCCTGTTGTATCCACTGATTGTGCTTCAACTTCATCACCTGAATAAAACTTTGAACAGTCCGAAGGATCAATTTCAGTCCCATGGGCAGCATCAGACGGCGTCTCCGTACCCTTCGTAATATATATACCATCAACCAGTTCATTCGCTTCACGAATCCATATATTAATCGTATGGTGTCCCGCTGTCGCTACATTAACCGTGTTTACTCCATTTTTTATTGAATTTGACCACACCCATTGATTGTGTACCAAGCCGTGGCTAAGAGACCCTACACATGAACCGTCAAGACCAATGAAGATCGAATCCGCTGAAAGATCTTCCGCATATGCTCTTATCCATACATTATAAATGCCTGCATCAGTAAAGTTTATGTCATATTCTTTCCCCTCTTCAGTAGGAGGACAGTTAAGGTTCCCAGGTCCATTACTTTTTAAATAACCCGACCCAAGATGCCCTACCCGAGAATTTTCCACAGAATATGTGGCCGACCCCTGGGATATAGTTCCTGAGAAATTTTCTGCCTCAATATATGTACCGTTCATATCAACATCACAATAATCATTACCATCTCTTACTATGTACATTACATTTGTAGCATTTGTGGAACTTGCTATTGATGTAAGATCAATCGTCGGACCAGACAGTGTCTGTCCCGGGATTACAGAAAGAGTCCCTGTTTCAGTAATACCCGCTACAGCGCTTAAAATTACTTTTGAGACATCCGTATTGTCAAAATAGTCACCACGTACCGGGTCATTGCCGACAATGCAGCCATCAAACAACCCTGAACCGGTACCACGCGTATAGAGTGGAATCAGACTATTTGAATGTCCTCCGGTATTCCATGCCCAGTAAATTGTCTCTCCGTCATCAATCTCGTCGTTTTGCGGGTTGTTGTCCTCCCAGCTAGCCCTTCGTCCGCCTGATCCGCTAATAGACTTTTCATTGGCAATAGTAGCGGCATTAACAATGCCTAGTGCCTGGTTCGGGAGTATGTCGGGGCCCGCTGTAAGATAGCCGCATTCATGATCTCCGGTCACCACGAGTAACGTATTATTCCAGTCACTGTCATTTGAAGGATCGTCTACCCAGTCTGTAACCGTCTGAACAGCACTATTGTAGTCAATCAATTCTCCAACCATCTCGTCCATAACATTGTGATGACCGCCCCAGTCAACTGCGCCTCCCTCAATCATAAGCATAAAACCGTTTGCATTCCTACTCAATACAGTCAAAGCCGCGCTCGTACTTTCCGAAAGAGTCGGGCTTTCGGAATTATATCCCGAATTGTCAGCCAAGTGATAATATTGATCAAAGAGTCCTGCCAGCTTTACTACCGAAGGATCGCTCACAGCCGATGTCAGAGTGTCAGCAGCATTCACACCGGTTATGCTCTCAACAAAGACTTGGTTTTCCATTAAAACGCTATCCTCAAAAAGCTTGTTCCGGATATCATCGTTTGTGTATCCAGCCCCGAACGCTCCAATAAGTACATCTACAGGTGGATTTGTTGCGTAGTGGTGACCGAAATAGTTGCAGTGTATGCCTGTGGAATCATCAAGCTGGTCGCCATCCGGTAAAGGGACATTATCGACACACTCACTATTGAATGTATAATCCGGATTATGGGGATCACTTGTAGTATTGGGGGCTCCGAAAAATCCCTCATCAGCAATCGCATAGCCGTTAAGGCGGAAATCGTTGTGAGCTACCCAGGCACCCGGAGTTGCATGTGATGCATATACGGTCGTCACTGCTCCAACTGCCATATTCAACAGCTTTGCCTCTTCCCCGATTGAAAACAGGCGCGACGATCCATCTTCCGTAACACTTATTTTTAAAGGTGCAGTTTTAGTGCCAGAATAAAGGGCGGAAGCTGCTGCTGCACTGTCTGTAATCTCATTTTCTAACATGTAGTCAAAGTCCGCCCAGGCAAGCGCCGGATCGTAGCTCCCGCCAAAGGGGTATGTAGACATATAGTATGAGTTCCAGTTGACCTGATCAGTCTGGTAAAGTGGCGCACTGCCTGTGTAATCATTTGTGGCCTCAATCTGCTTGGGGCCCCAACCGTCTGCGATCATCAATATGACGTATTTAACATTCGCGCCATATACAGAAGTGTTTGATGCAAATAATATTAAGGAAAAAACAACAAGCACAACGGACAGAAAAGGCCGCCTACTGTTGTGTTGTTTTTTGTTTCCCCTATTTTTAGCCATCTTCTAAATTACTACTCCTGGATTATTTCAAAACTGGGAGAAAATGAAAAATCATCGCTGTCTATGTCATCGTTGCTGCATTCAATAGCCAGGACATTTTTGCCCCTGATCAACTCGTGGGCAACGCCTGTAAGGTCCAGCGGTTCAGGCTTCATATTGGCTGAATTAGAAGACCCGGACGGCGCCTGGACTATTGTATAATTAATAACTCCAATACCATTTAAATATGCTTTAAAGGGGCCATCACAGAAAACAGACAGTGTCATCTTTTTCACTGCTAATGGGTTTTTAACGACAAATTCACGGCGGGCATAGATTAGCTTATATTTACCTCGCATATCTCTAAGATAAGTCCTTGACCTGCCGTGGCCATATCCAAGACCAAGCCGCCCCTTTTCCCAGCCCGAATCATCAAACCCTTTGCGGTGCCATTTTTTCGGCAGTTTTTTTGTCCCTTTGTAATAGTGCCACTCTTCACCCTCAGAGATCCGAATTTTTGACGCTGCCTCAGAAGTATTGATATAGGGGAGGAACATTAATAACAAAGCAGGCACCAATAATAAAAAAATGAGAGGAATAAGCATCCTTTGACGTTTCGCCTTAAGGTCTATGCCCAAAATACGCCAGCCTGCTGCATCCTGAACTCCGTGATCATTCTTTATACTAATAGTCTCTCTCATATTCCCCCCTTGGGAAGAGTAATTGAAATGCCACTCACTGGCATAAAATAACAGTTACACAATTCTATATCTGTAGCTGCATAGGTACTTATATGTGGTTAATAAGATATAATACAAACAAAAAGTGTAAACATATTATACACTATTTATAGCAATATTAACACCATATATATCTATATCCACATATCAGCTGTTCAATTATCGTAACGACATTCCTAATATTTAACTATAGCACCACAATTATTAACTGGTTGTAAAAATGGGAGGCGGGACGGGAAATAGCTACATTCTCTGCTTCCCTTGCAGGCGTGACAGTAAAAAAAGATGATTAATAAAACTGACCCACAGAGTCCTTGACAAGCAAAAGTTCTTTATTGCAATACAAGTTTTCCGCTGCTCAATATTAATCTTCCATCACTAATTTGCATGTCCCCCTCGACCGTTGTAATACCCTCAATTATTGAAAAGCTGCAGTCATACCCGCTTTTCAGGATAATGGTTTTACTTTGATCCACAACCAAACTTTCCACTATTGTAACATTTCGACCCTTAATAACATTATCATTAGTTGCTGCATCATAAGCGTCCTGAAGTGAATTATACTCAAAGGCACTATCTTCATTTTTTACTGCAAGACTGGAACAAGAAGACTCAGTGGTAACTGTAAACCCAACAATGCTGCCTGCGCCATTGTTACCCCATCCAACAGCAATATCGTTATCATTAATATCATTCACAAAAGCATAGGACCAGCCAGGAGGGAACAATTCCGTGTACACCCCGTCTTTATATAAAGTCCCCTTCCATCCACCGCCATAACCATTTGCGACAACGCTTCCGTTATTATTGATTTTAGGCCCAACGATCCAGACATACATAAAACTCCATCCGGGCGGCATTAACTCTGTGTAAGTTCCCCCGCTGTATAAAAATCCCCTTCCACCCATTTCATCACTCTCCAGACCTACTATCTCTCCGGAGCTATTAATGTCATAGGCATATGACTGAGTCCAGCCTGGAGGCATCAACACGGTGTAAGCACCACCACTATAGACAAATCCCTTAACAGCCGTTCCGTCACTGCCAAAGCCGACAACATCGCCACTGTCATTAATGCCGTAGACCTTCGACCATAGCCAGCCCGGAGGTACAAGTTCTGTATATGCACCGGCGCTATATATAAAGCCCTTTATGATTGAACCGATCTCACCGAAACCAACCACATCACCACTGTCATTAATCCCATGTGCTTCAGCCCATAACCAGCCCGGCGGAATCAATGCTGTATAAGACGCACCGTCATAGACAAAGCCTTTATCGGCAATCCCGTCATTACCGAATCCAACAACTTCTCCATAGTCATTAATCCCGAATGCATGAGTCGAGGTCCATCCTGCAAGCGCCAAATCCGTATAGGTTCCGTCACTATAAATAAAACCCTCCCAGTAACCGGGGTATGTGCCGTCGCCTGCTATCATCCCATTATTATTGACAGCATGCGCATGGGCCTGCGACATACCCGAAGGCAGCAGCTCAGTATAAGTAATCTGCGCCCATCCCGAACAAGGCAGTACAGCAATTAATATAAACAGTCTTAATAATATTACTGCATGTTTCAAATAATTAAAGCGTGATAAGCGAAGAGTAAATTTTTCTGCTACTTTCATTAAAGCTCTCTCCTTCAGAAAAACTGCATGAGTATCTACCGGCAACACATCAATGATTTTAAATTGTCATGGCTTTTATAATGGAATATCTAAATACAAGCAATGACTATACCAGCATCACCGGCATAAACCACAACCCTTATAATTTCAGAAGTTACAACCGTTATACATTACAACATCACCGACTAAAAACTACAACATTGGGTAACTGACCAATATTATTGTGTATTTACACACCATAGGCATTGGCAATTTTAGCTTAACAGACTGCCTGTTGTCTCCAAATTAATTGTTATAATCTTATAGGAATAGCAGAATAGATAACTGCATTACTCTGTAGGCAAATTCAGTATAAAGCCGGCTAATTCCCTGCTCAGCTTCTCAATCACCCTACTCATCGCTGCAACTTCAGCAGCTCGCCCGCTACCCTCAGTGGGCTCACTCAAGCTGGATTCGTAAATATGAATGACTTTTTTCTTCACGCCTTCCTTAACGGTCCACTGTGCTGACAGAGCCACCTCTTTGTCAGAAACGCTGCCGAATTTGGTGATATTAATATCAATCCGAAAATCAGCTGCAACAGGATTGCGCCATGAGACAACCCATATACGGTCCTTTGCGAGTATTGACGAAAGGTTTTCAATAAGAACACGGGTAATATCATCTTTAATGCTTCCTGCCCAGCGGTCAAATTCATGTATCTCAACCTGATTGGATCCGGAATAAGTCACCAGCTGAGGTCTATCAATTGTATTAGGTATTTCAACATGACCTATACTGACTACGGCGCCCTGCCCATCTAATGCAGACATCTGCTCAGCAGAAGCCCCCTCTATAGAGTTCAATGCATAAAACCTGGATGACTTTGAACTTGCACATCCAGCAGTAAAGGCCATCACAATAATGAAACAAAATACTACTGACCTCTTTATAAATAAGTTCATAGTCCTATTCTCCTGTGGAATCCTGTTTACCTCTTATCAGGGCCTCAGGATGCCTTTCGATATAGTCGGCCATAAAACGCAGCGAACGTGCCGCAGCTGACAGCTCCTTAAGTGTATTGTTCAGTTCATAAACTGATGCTGAATCTTGTGAAGTGATATGTCTTATGGAATTCATCGCCTCCCTTGTAGATGCCAGTGTATCCTTCAGCTCCGCTGCAAGCTCAGCCGGCGTCCCCTGCTCCATGGCTAACGTTTTATTAAACTGGACAAGCGTATCCTGCGCTGACTCGAGTGTATCCTGTGCTGACTCAGAGGTATTGATTATGCTCTCTGCAAGGGGCGTAAACAGTTTATCTATATTAGCCAGCAATGAGTGGATGTCCTGCAGCGCCTGGTCAAAGGAGCGTACGCTTCCCATAAGCTCCGGGGAGTTAACTAACTTCCCTATCCCCTCTATGGCCTTCACCATCTTGCTAAAGAGTTCCTCAATAGGAAGGCTCCCTAGCTTCTCGGTCAGCGCCTCCATATTTGAAGGTATTGTAGGAATCTCGGAATAGCTGCTTTTAACCCCTACAATTTCAGCGGTCTTTTCAGGATAGAAATCAATGTTGATAATAAGCAGGCCTGTCACCATGCTCTGCATCTGAAGCTGCGCCCTCAGCCCCTTCTCAATCAGCAGGTCTACATACCCCTTCTTTCTCTTCATCTCACTGTCCTGAAGCATGAATCTTTCAGGATCTACTTCTACAATAACCGGTATACGTATAGACAGATCATCAGCATTAAACTGCAATAAAATATCCGTAACAGAACCTATATTAACTCCACGGAACATTACTGGAGAACCTATGTTAAGCCCCTTAACCGATCCTTTAAAATAAAGCACATGTTTATCAAGCTTGGTAAATATCCTGCCCGAACCGAAAATCATAAGACCCGTAATCATAAGTACGATAGCACCAATAACGAAACTGCCGATCATAGTACTGTTAGCCTGTCTGCTCATAGTACCTCTCCATCCTTAATGTCATCCGCTCCCCTTGTTAAAAATCTATGGACCTTCGGGTCCTTCGAATCTGCAAGCAGCCGCTTCGGGTCCCCTGAGGCAATCATTGTCCGTGACTCCGTATCCAGATAAACGGAGTTGTCTCCAACTGAGAGTATGCTCGCAAGCTCATGGGTCACTATCACAACAGTTGCACCCAGGCTGTCCCTCAGCTCCCGGATAAGGTCATCCATAAGCTTTGAGCTTATAGGGTCAAGCCCTGATGACGGCTCATCAAAAAAGAGTATCTCAGGATCAAGCGCCATTGCGCGTGCAAGACCGGCACGTTTCTTCATGCCTCCGCTCAATTCAGAGGGATAGTACTCTTCAAATCCTGCGAGGCCGACCAGAGAAAGCTTAAGAGATACTATCTCCTTGATCTGCTTTAAAGGCAGGTCTGTGTACTCCTGAAGAGGAAGCATAACATTCTCCGCAAGGGTCATTGAACTCCATAATGCCCCGCTCTGAAATAAAACTCCAAAGCTCCTCTTTATACTTTCCTTCTCATCCTTTTGTGCATCCCAGAAGCTCCTGCCCTCATAGAGCACACAGCCGGCTGCAGGGCTCTGAAGCCCGATAAGATGCCTGAGCAGTGTGCTCTTTCCGCACCCGCTGCCGCCCATGATGATAAATATGTCTCCCCTGTTAACTGTAAAAGAGATATCCCTCTGCACCACAAAATCACCATAGGCCATTGTGAGGTCCTCTACCTTTATATGCGGTTTAGCTTCATTCATTGTAGTAACTTTATGCTTTATACAAATCTGCCTTTTTCACTATTCACTCTTTTAAATCCCAAGAACCTGGCATATAAAAGTTATGACAGCAGTTGCTACTATTATACTCACAATGCCTGTTACAACTGCAGATGTGCCTGCCTCCCCTACTGACGACGCGCTCCTGCCGCACTGCATTCCCCTGAGACAGCCTGCCAGAGAAACCAGTACCCCAAATACAACACTGTGAAAGAGCCCTATCCAGACATGGACGAGGGTAACAGCCTTTTTTGTCTCCATGAAGTACTCCATTACGGTCAGGTCCATCATGCCGACCCCGACTAACATTCCCCCGAGTATCCCCATCAGGTCTGCATAAAGACATAGCAGCGGCATCATTAATGTAAGGGCCAGCATTCGCGGAACCACAAGAAATTCCATAGGCGAGATCCCCATGGTCTTAAGGGCATCGATCTCTTCATTGACCTGCATCGTTCCAAGCTGCGCTGCAAAAGCAGCCCCTGTACGTCCGGCCATGATGATACCGGTCATGATTGCTCCCATCACACGTACCATTCCTATTCCTACAAGATCTGCAATATATATTTGCGCACCGAACATCTTAAGTTGGATAGCGCCTATGAACGCCAGGATCAGGCCAACGAGAAGACTGATAAGAGAAACAATAGGAAATGCCTTAGCCCCGCAGTCCTGTATGATCACAAAAAGCTCAGACGGTCTGTACCTTGCCTTACCCCTCAGCAGCCTCATAAAAGAGAGGAATGCATCACCGACAAAGTCCACCGTCTCAATAAATGAGTGCCAGAATCCGATTGTTGTCTCACCCGTTTTTGAAACAACACTTGATTGAACTGCCTCCCTCCGCGCCTCCTTGTTCTCAGGCACAGCAGATGCAAGGGCCAGAAGACGCTGGACTCCCTGAGGCAGCCCCTCCCTGTTGATATGAATATTATTTTGTGTACAAAGTTCGTTGATTTTGATAAGGAAAGTGAGCAGCCTGCTGTCCCAGCCTGTGAGCCCTTCAGTTTCAAAAGTCAGCTCCCTGATGCCCGGTTCTGACCTGATCTGATTTTCAACCTCCCCCGATGAAGGCAGTTCATTCCCGGTCCTGAAATCCCCGGCAATGCTGACAAGCAGGGTTTTGTCATCAGGCCGGTTAAAGCTCATCACACATTGTGTTAATGCAGTATCCATTATTAGACTATCTACCCTGATAACTCTTTATATTAATAATGCATTTATTACTTTAACAAGATTTTAGCAGATTGAATAGAAAATAAATTAAATGTAGATAGCTGAAAAAAAAGACAAGAACAATACGCCTTTCTTGCAAATATAGTGAACAACTCAGCAGGATTAAGCCTAAGAGCCCATAACTCTACATACAACTTTTTGGAGTTCCTCGACTTTGTATGGCTTAATTACAACTCCGTTAAATCCATAATCCTCATAATCCGACATGATTGGATCAGTAGAATATCCGCTTGAAACAATTCCTTTAATATCAGGATCAATTTCATGCAGTTTTTTTATAGTATCTCTTCCCCCCATGCCGCCGGGTATGGTCAGGTCAAGAATGGCCAACTTGAACGGCAACCCTAATTCTTTTGCCCGTTGACACAACACAACAGCTTCATTTCCATCCTTTGCAGTTTCCACATAATATCCGGCCAGGCTTAATATCTGTGACACAGAGTCGATTATCATTTCGTCATCATCCATGATTAATATTCTTCCCTCTCCTTCAAATGGTACTTCTTCAGAACACTGCTTTTTGATTATTTCCTCCTCCGATGCCGGCAAGTATATGGAGAAGATTGTTCCGCCGCCTGATTGAGACTCTACTGAAATATGGCCTTCATGCCTCTTGATAATTGAATGCGTTACTGCAAGGCCCAGACCGCGGCCTGTTTTTTTTGTCGTAAAAAATGGGTCAAATATCTTTTGCAGGTCTTCGCCCGATATGCCCACACCCTGATCCGCAAAGGTTAATTTGATGTACCTGCCTTTTTTTACGGGCCCATTCTCACTTGAACTTATACTTTTATTTTCCGCAGTGATCCTGATAATACCGCCATCGGGCATGGCCTGTTCAGCATTAAAAATAATATTTTGTAGGACCTGGCTTATTTGTCCTTTATCTATTTCTAATGACCAGAGATTAGCTGGGAAGTCATACTCACACCCTACATTAGAACCTCTCAGAGTGAATTCAGCATTTTCCTTTATGATCTCAACTGGAGAAGCGACTTCCTTGACAGGCTCTCCTCCTTGTGAAAATGTAATAAGCTGCTGAGTTAAACTGGCTGCTAATGAAATTGACTTCTTAATTTTTTCCAATAGCCGGTAAGCATCACTGTCGTTATCAATTTTGCTCTCAGCAAGATGGAGATTATTCAGGATAGCAGTTAGAAGATTATTGAAATCATGCGCAATACCTCCAGCCAATACTCCAACTGACTCGAGCTTGTGGCTTCGTTGCAGTTCCTCATCCAACTTCCTGCTATCAGTGACATCGAACACCATTCCCATCATTCCAGTTGAATCACCTTTATCATTATAAAAAGCCCTGCCTTTTGCGTGCACTATTCTCTCTACATTGTCAGAAGGACGGATTATTCGGTATTCTATGTCATATGGCTCTTTTTCTGCTAAAGTCCGTTCAATTGCTCCGGTTACAAACTCTTTATCATTCTTGTGAACACTGTTCATGAAATCCTTGAATAGTGGTGTAACATCAGTATCAAACCCAAAAATATCAAAAACTTCTTTTGACCAGGTAAGTTCATCTGTGCTTAAGTCCCATCTCCAACTTCCGATCTGAGCTGTTTCCTGGGCCAGCCTGAGATATTCTTCATTCTCCAGCAGTGCTGCTTCTGCAATCTTGCGGTCAGTAATATCAATATGACAGCCCATCATTCTGTCAGGTTCACCCTTTTCGTCAAGTAACATGTCACCACTTGCATAGATCCAGCGATATGAACCGTCTTTATGCCGGAGCCGAAATTCCGGCGCATAATCCTGCTTACGTCCCTCCATGTAACTCTTTAGTTCCAGCAGCACAGTATCACGGTCCTCTGGATGCAATCGGCTCTCCCACTCCTCGTAATCGTTGGCAAGCTCACGGTCCTCAAAGCCGATCTGATTTTTCCATTCTGGAGAGAAGTAAACTTCATTCGTAATGAGACTCCAGTCCCACAGCCCTACATTAGAGGCCCTCAGTGACAACTGAAGCCGGGTGCTGCTTTCCCTTAAATCCTCCTCAGCCTTGTGACGCTGCAAAATTTCTTTTTTCAAAACCTCCGCCTGGTATTTGAGCTTGTGATTGGAAGATTGCAGCTCTTCCATAGTCCTGTTTAACGCAATAAATTTATTACTTACTGATGACTTATACTCAAAGCGTATAAAGATAAGAGAAGGGACTTCCTTTGTTCCCTGCTGAATAAGATGTCCGCTGCACCTACAGGCAATAGACTTCCCATCATTTCTCAGCAGGTTTAAAGCGCCGGGAATTGGATAACTGCTTCTTGAAGACGACAGTAAGTATTGTGTAACTTTCCCAGCAGAATCATTTACATGGTCAATGATATTCTGTCTACAAATGTCCTGACCGCTCATACCAATCAGTGTGTAAAACGAAGCATTTGCAGTAATGATCTCACCCTTTCCAGAAACAATTATTATAGGCTCAGACCAGGATGATGTTAACTTATTGATAGTCTCAATCAGCATTAGTTTCCATAGATCTGAAATATTCTCTTCCCTGAGCTGACTCCGACTCGGGAGTAGTTTTCAGGTAAACCGTCACATTACATTTATCATCTCTATTGGCAATGGTTTTGCCTAGAACAACTTTGGCATAACCAAGGTTTTCCGCAGCAATAAAACCAAAAACATTGGAAGTCATCATGCACATCGATGGGTGGTCATGGACCTTGTCTTCAAATGGACAAGTCTTGCTTTCCAGCATAATCCTGGAGTCATCCTGCTCCACCACACTAAACTCACCTTCAATCCGCAGCTTCAGGTCAGTGAGAACATCTGCTACCTCGCTGCGGTTAAGAGACGAAACACTCATTTCCTTTTTATACATATCATTTATCCATTCACCTATACGCTGGCCAACCAGACTTATATAGCCTGCCGCCTCATCGTAACCAACAACATCTTCCAGTGTCCCGGCCAATTCTCTTATAAGACTTCGTAAAAATACATCACGCTCGAGAGGAACATTTAAATCATTTAAAACGGTCTTTTTTGACATTCTGTTATCTCCTTCATGTTGCTTTTAGGCGAAATAATTAAAGAGGTCTAAGCACCTAGTCTTATTAAATTAATACGCTATTTAGGGTTAAAAAGCAATATTTTTTTCTCATCCCGGATTTTTCTATTCAACGGATTCAATCTATATATCATTCAGAAATTACCGCCAAATTCATATACTACTAAATTGTTCATAAAGTCAGCCGGCAATTGCCAAAGTATGAGGAGAGCATGGCAATGCCTCAGACGAATAAACATAATGCAGGATCTATCAGTAATATCGTCAATAACAATGTGATACCAATAGCTGTTGTTCAAGGAGTACTACTTGCGGAAGGTATTTTAGCGGTTTAATACATTGGAACTTATTAATTTTATGAAATTCTAATGGCGGGAGCGTGTGGGAATCGAACCTCTTCAGATCCGCATAAATAAAGGCTTTACGGGGTATGCACGGAAGGTTTATGGAAGGCATGCTAAAAGTTTTATCTCTGATATGCGTGTCCGTTTATAAATCTTCCATAAACAACTGAGTTCAATTGATAATCCTTATAATCAATTAAATGCACGTCCTAATACCTGTAATTCCCGATTAGAATGCAGTCTCTGCTGAAAAAGCAATTTATTATCAGTTTCTTTTGGTCTTCTGCTATTTTGGAACATTAACCAATATCAGCGTGATACTCCTGAAGGCTTCTTATTTCGCTCTTTTTTCCCCGGATTGCCGTGATCCCTTTGGCAGCAGCAATGGCTGCCGCAGTCGACGTAATGTAGGGCAGACCGTGTTTGATAGCTGCCTTCCTTATATAGGAATCATCAATGGCGCTGCGTTTACCTATGGGCGTATTGATTACGAGTTGTATTTCTCCGTTCTGGATTGAGTCTATCAAGTTTGGACGACCTTCATGCCGTTTTAGAACTAGATCAGCCTTAATCCCGTTATCAGAAAGGAATTGACAAGTGCCCTTCGTGGCTTTGATAGTAAATCCGGCCTTGGCAAATCGCTGTGCAGCTTCTACTACACCGGCCCTGTCCCGTCTTGACACGGAAATCAAAACAGTGCCTTCCAGAGGCAGTTTAAGCTTGGTAGCCTCCTGGGCTTTATAAAACGCGCGTCCTGGATTGGAGGCCATGCCGAGCACCTCTCCTGTTGAACGCATTTCAGGACCGAGTAAGGGATCCACCTCCGGAAACATGTTGAAAGGGAAGACCGCTTCCTTGACACCGAAATGAGGTATCGGCCTGCGCCTGAGCTTCAGGTCACTTAATTTTTTACCCAGCATTATCTTTGTGGCAAGATTTGCCATGGCAATGTTGCATACCTTGCTTACCAGAGGTACCGTACGGCTAGCCCGGGGATTTGCCTCAAGTATGTATACAACATCATCTGCAATAGCATACTGAATATTCATCAACCCCACTACATTAAATTCCACTGCAATCTTCTTCGTATACTCTTCAATAGTTTCAATATGTTTCTGAGGTATGCTTACAGGCGGAATGACACAGGCCGAATCACCTGAGTGAACACCGGCAAGCTCAATATGCTCCATAACCGCAGGAACAAATGCGTCTGTACCGTCGGCAATGGCGTCCGCCTCTGCCTCTATAGCATTCTCCAGAAACTGTTCAATCAGGATGGGGCGTTCAGGCGATATATCAACTGCTGCTGAAACATATTCTTTAAGCATTCCCTCATCATAAACCACTTCCATTCCGCGCCCGCCGAGAACGAATGAAGGACGGACAATAAGGGGATAACCGATTTCACCGGCAATTGCACATGCATCATCAACATTGCTTGCCATACCGGATTTGGGCTGTGGGATACCCAGGTCTTTCATGATCTGACGGAAACGGTCCCGGTCTTCAGCAAGGTCAATAGTCTTTGGGCTGGTGCCGAGAATCTTCACTCCGGAAGCTTCGAGTTCCGCAGCAATGTTCAAAGGAGTCTGTCCTCCGAACTGGACAACAACACCTTCGGGCTTTTCCTTCTCATAAATGGCAAGAACGTCTTCAACTGTAAGAGGTTCAAAATAAAGTTTGTCAGACGTATCATAATCGGTTGAGACAGTCTCCGGATTACAGTTCACCATAACGGTCTCAAACCCCTCATCCCGGAGCGCAAAGGCTGCATGAACACAGCAGTAGTCAAATTCTATGCCCTGCCCGATACGGTTGGGCCCGCCGCCGAGCACCATGATCTTGCGGTTCGAACTTACATCAACCTGGTCCGGAGCATTATATGTTGAGAAGTAGTAAGCCGCGTTTTCCACACCGCTGACAGGCACGGGTTCCCATCCTTCAACCACTCCAAGTGACGTGCGCTTAGCCCGGATGTCAGCCTCAGGAATATTAAGAATCTGGGCAAGGTACTTATCCGCAAACCCATCCTTTTTTGCCTGAACAAGAAGTTCATCCGGCGGCAACTTGCCTTTATATTCCAAAACTTTTTCTTCCAGATCCACCAGCTCCTTCATTTGCTCGATGAACCATGCCTTTATATGTGTCTTTTCATGAAGTGTATTGATATCAGCGCCTTTGCGAAGTGCTTCATACATGATAAACTGACGCTCGCTGGAAGGCTCATTAAGCATGTCCATGAGATCGTCCAGAGATTTTTCATTAAAATCCTTTACAAAGCCGAGTCCGTAGCGGCTGTTTTCAAGTGACCGTATTGCCTTCTGAAAGGATTCCTTGTAATTTTTCCCTATGCTCATTACTTCACCTACAGCCTTCATCTGAGTGCCCAGTTTATCCTCAACACCCTTGAATTTTTCGAATGCCCATCGGCAGAATTTAACGACTACATAGTCTCCGGAAGGTGTGTATTTCTCAAGAGTACCGTCGCGCCAGTATGGGATTTCATCCATTGTAAGTCCCCCTGCCAGCATTGATGAAACGAGTGCGATAGGAAAACCGGTAGCCTTGGATGCCAGGGCGGATGAGCGTGAGGTCCTGGGATTGATTTCGATCACAACTACCCGTCCGGTTTTTGGATCATGGGCAAACTGAACGTTGGTGCCTCCGATAACTTCAATCGCTTCCACGATATCATAGGAATATTTTTGCAGCTTTTTCTGCAGTTCAGGAGCAATGGTCATCATTGGAGCAGTGCAGAAAGAGTCCCCGGTGTGTACACCCATTGCATCGACATTTTCGATAAAACATACAGTTATTTTCTGGTTCTTTGCATCACGCACAACTTCAAGCTCCAGTTCTTCCCATCCAAGTACGGACTCTTCAACGAGGACCTGGTGGACAAGACTTACGGCTAAGCCGCGGTTAACGATGGTACGCAGCTCCTCCATATTATAAACCAGACCTCCACCAGTCCCGCCCATTGTATATGCGGGACGGATAACAACCGGAAATCCAAATTTTTCGGCAATTTTTTCAGCCTGTTCAAGGCTGTTGGCAACCTCTCCCTTTGGCATTTCAATTCCTAAACGATCCATGGTGTCCTTAAATGCCTGCCGATCCTCTCCCCTTTCAATCGCATCAACATTGACACCAATGACCTTTACCCCGTATTTATCAAGTACTCCTGTCTTTGCCAATTCTGAAGAAAGGTTCAGTCCGGTCTGGCCCCCGAGGTTTGGAAGGAGTGCGTCTGGACGCTCCCTGGCAATAATTTCAGTCATGTATTCCAGTGTAAGAGGTTCTATATACGTAACGTCGGCCGTGCCAGGGTCGGTCATGATTGTGGCCGGGTTCGAGTTCACCAGCAAAATCTCATATCCAAGCTTTCTCAGTGCCTTGCACGCCTGCGTACCCGAGTAATCAAACTCGCATGCCTGGCCGATTACAATTGGTCCTGAGCTAATAATCATTACCTTTTTAATATCATCACGTCTGGGCATATGAATCCTCCTTTAATATTTATAAGAATCTTGAGTAATTATTATCGAGGTCAGCATTGGATTTTCAAGCCCAATAATTGTGTTTGATTATTATTAGATGAGATGTTACAAAAATTCAGAAATACGATATATATTGTATCAAATCTACAATATAACAACTCGTTTGTAAAGAAAAAAGGGGGATGTCGGTACCGCCCGATTCCGGGAAGATAATGAGTTTATTCAGGAATCAATAACAATTGAATTGCTCTAAACTACTTTAGTAAATAATAACAGAAGGTTTTTCAGTAGTTATTATAAACTTAACTTATCGTTTTTAATGTATTCTTATGGCGGGAGCGTGTGGGACTCGAACCC
>PIVU01000211.1 GCA_003354025.1 Nitrospirota bacterium | reverse complement strand
AAATCCCGTTTTCTTATGTCTTCCGATCTATGCTTACTTTCGTTACAATATAACGAATATTCTCATTCGATCCGTGAAGACCGGGACGGCACGGTTATCCGTTAGACGAAGCATCCTGCTTGGGATCTTCCACCGAAGTTGAACGCCGAGCCGCTCCGGGAGGCCCTGAGGATCAGACGGGGCCTCTGCTTCACGCCTTTTATTTTCCTGTCGTCTCAAATTACCTTCATTCTTTTTATGTCAAAGAGCTATGCTGCTTTTTTTAGCGGTTTCTTTTTACTCCTCTTTCTGCGCTTCCTGTCTTTTTTCTCCGGGTTGTATTTTGCTTCCAGCTTTTCAAGCTCCTTTATTGCTTCATCCCGTATCTCATATGTACGCTTCTCTTTTATTAAACACATTATTAATCTCATCAGCACTGAGGATGCTGCAAAGATATTCTTTCGGTAACTCCTTTTCTTAAGCTGCCTTCGTATGAACTTTATCCTCACCTCAGGGTTAAACTTTGCTGCATTGCACGTCATGATATATATAAGGTTCAATAGCCGCTTATTACCGATTCCATTGATCCTCCTTGTTCCCGCATACGTGCCCGAGTCGCAGAGACGCAAATTGGATCCTGCCATCTTTTCAATCTGTTTATAATGAACAAACTCCGCCAGGCAACGGCACTCTGCTATAAACCGGGCAGCTGTCAACTCCGATATTCCCGGTACTGAAACCAATATCTCAAAATGTTCCATCTCTTTAGCAAGGCCGATCATTGCCTTCTTCAGAGTTTTAATGCTTTTTGCAAGGACTCTGAACTCTGATATCCATCCGTCAAGTATTAATCGCAATGTCTCTTCTTCTCCCTCTACACTTCTGCCTATACTTCTTTTAGCCTGCTCCTTTATCTTTTGTAGTGTGTCAGACTTGTGGTTGCCGTGGGATATCTTCCGTACTTTCATTTCATGTTCCTTGATTTTCATCTTCTGAAAGTGATCTGGCAGAAAGTACTGCTCCAGTAGATACAGAGATGTCTCTATCTCTACATTTAGAATCTTCACATATTCCGGAAATACTTCACCCATAAATGCCATTATTCTTAATATCACTGCCTGCCGGTCCTTCATAAGCTTGTTATAGTTAATGCTCATACTGTGCAGATTGCTTATGCTGGATGAATACTTCCGGTATTCTCTATAGTTCCCGTTATGGGCATTGGTTGCCACCAACAATGCATCCTTGGGATCGGTCTTGGAGTAATCACTGTTCATCAACGGCCTTGAATGGTATGTCGTAAGCGGATTTACCAGCAGTACAGTATATCCCTGCTTGAACAGATACTCTACCAATGTTCTCCACAGGTCACAGGCTGTTTCAACTGCAAAGACCAGATTGTCAGTGTTGTATTTACCTACTATTGCATCAAGCTTCTCCCATAGCTTTTGATTGTATCCTTCATACGTACAATCAAACGAAAACGACTTGCCCTGCTGCATACGATGCTCATCAAGTACAACAGCCTGGTGCTTCTCTTTTGCTGGATCGATTCCGACAATGATCTTCCCAGATACCCACTGCTTCCTCTCCAAACTTCTCAAATACCCCTTTGTCTTTTTCATGCTTCCCTCCCTTTTGCATTTTATTCTTTACGACTTACCATAGGGGAGTATATAATCTAATATCCGTTCTTAGCAGAATCTCTTTAAACTTTTACGTAGTATAGATATCGTTATGCGTATTAAATAATTGTGGAGGAATATGATTAAAAATCTAATTAGTTTATTTGTTATGGTATCGTTCCTGTTTCTATCAGTAAATAATTCATTTTCATTAACGTATGAAATACAGCAGCTGACAGATAATGATTATGATGATAGTTTCCCTCAGATAAACAATAATGGATGGGTTGCATGGGAACGGGATGTTCCAGGCAACGGCAAAAGAATATTGCTCTATGACGGAACAGATATTATGGATATATCAAGTACAGGATATACATTATACTCTGAAACTTCTCTACAAATAAATGATAACGGCCATGTAGTGTGGAAAGGAAAAGTTGCTGGTGGTGACTATGAGATATTTTATTACAATGGTACGAGTACTATACAGATAACAAATAATTTGTACGAGGATGATGATCCACAAATTAATAATAATGGAACTGTGATATGGCGAGCATACAACCATTCGAACCCATCGTTTTATAACTTAATGAGTTATGATGGTACAAGCGTACAACAAATAGCTGGCAATGGTTATGGGACTGTCTCTCCGCCACAAATAAATGACAGAGGAGAGGTAGCATATGTTGGATATTCTGAAGGAACAGGTTCACAGATTTTTCTATACGATGGCAGCAGCACTCAACAAATTTCAAATAATGAATACCGTTCAGTTGGTTATCCACAATTAAACAATAATGGCAATGTTGTTTGGGAGGGATATACAGGGGATGATTATTCCTATAGAGAAATATTTCTTTATGATGGAAGTAATATCATAAACCTATCGAACAATTCGCTTCCTGACAATCAACCCCATATTGGCGACAACGGTGTTGTCATATGGGCTACGACTGACATCCATTCAGACCTATATCTTTTTAAAGATCAGCAGGTTTCACAACTCACTGATTGGTATGGATATGAAAGGAACCTTGCTGTGAGTGATAATGGATATTTCGTCTGGACAGGAGCGCATACTCAAAGTTATGGAGCTTCTTATATTTATGTGTATGACGGTAGAAACATTAATCAGGTTACAGTTGATTATTTTCAGGATAAAAATCTACAAGTCAATAACAATAAGGATGTAGTCTGGCAATTAATCGGTGATGGTGGCTACGATAGTGAAATAGCTATTGCTACAGTTGTACCAGAACCTGCAAGTTCTGCAGCTACTATTCACTTTGGAGGTTACGTCATACACAAAGGAAGCCTTACCTCCGGTGAACTGGATGTTTTGGATATCGGCGATACAATATCAGGTACGATAACCTATGATCCGAATTCAACGGACACAAATTCTTCGGATATCGTTGGGGAGTATAAGTTTGACAGCAGCAACAGTTCATTAAGCCTGACAATGCATGACATATCAGAGGGGAATTCAGAAATATTCAATGAGACAGGTTTTTTGAATGAGATAAATGTTACTGACAACTGGTCTTATCCGGGATACCCCACCATTGATGGGTTCAATCCTAACGGTGAGTTCTCATTACATGCTGAAACTATTGAATTTTACCTTTACTATCAGAACCGTGATTCCGGACTGGATATATTCGACACTGACAAGCTTCCCTATCCATTGCCGCCCTATGATCAATTTAACTATACACGCATGAAGTTAAGCAGTAGAACAGCGGGGACATCATACGTCGATATACTTACAACGTGGTCTCAAATAATACTACCCCCTGTGAGAATTGACGGAGCAATACCAACATATTACTCAACTCTTCAGGAAGCTTATGACAATGCATTGAATGGAGATATTATCCAATGCAAGGAAAAGGTTTTTACGGAAATTCTTTTTATCGACGATGCTGATAATAAATATGTGACATTCCAGGGAGGTTATGACGATGATTACTCAGCAATTGTAGGAATATCATCACTTGAAGGGAATATGTTCATAAGCAATGGAACGGTGATCATAGAAAACCTGCTTCTTCAATAAACAATAATGGGAATATTGGGCGGTGTCATGGGCGGTGTCATGTCTCCATTGTTCACTCGTGAAAGAATAAGTTTCTGTGGTCAGATATTCCATTGTGACATCACGGATAAAAATCTGCCCCCATCCCCTCTAAAGCCCCCACCTCCAATACGCAATAACAAACAACACTAAAAAAACAATAATAAGGTTCATGTAAGCAACAACATAAAATGCCCTTTGGACAAACGTTTTCGGCGGCTTCAACTCTGCATCATATGAGCCGACAACAGGTGCAGACTCCAGCTTCTCCTCACTGTGAGGAGCTTTACCTATAGCATCTGTAAGATCTGCCCCGGAGTGATGTTTCATATGTATCCCTGTTTTCCAGAGTTTGAGGCCGCTTACATCATATACCTTCCCGCGGAAAGCTATGAACACGGGATTACCGTTCTTGCCATCAAAAGCAGTTAGGGTTGTTGGGTCGAATATTTTATTGTCCGGGACTTTGGCTTCTATCTTGCCTTTCTTTAGCCTGGGTCCTACAAACAATATGGCAATTAATGCTGAAGAAACCATTATTAAATAAAAGATGATTTTTATAGATAAAAGCTGCCCCCACTGGCTCAGGTAAAGAACATCTAAACTTTTAATTCTTGATAATGTAAGCAATACTCCGCTGATTCCAACGATTGCCATTGATATCAGGCCTAGCATGACTTCACCTTTCGGCAAGCCCTTAGATGCATAAGCAGGTCTTAGCATAAGGTGAACATAAAGTATTGTGCCGAACCATAAAAAAGAAGCAACAAGATGAAACAGACCGATCCCTAAGCGGACAGACTTCTTCACCGGACTAAGAACCCTGTAACCTCCAATTGGGGGCCACATATAGCCCGATGCGGCAAATTCAAGACCTTCTATTGTAAGCTTACCGCCGCCTTCCTCTTCTACGTGGCATGTCAGGCATCCCTGCTCAGACCGCTCTGCATATTCAGGAGTAGCAAATACTGAAGGGCAGGTTATTAACAGTATCGCAATTATAAGAGTTATTTTATTATTCATAAGTAGGTTTCATTTAATTAATGCCTCTCTATCTTTGCGGCGTAAGCTATTAAAGACAAAGGTATAACAAAATAGTAGCAAATAATATCTGTTTGCACAATTAACCCCTATGCAACTTGAATAGTTTCTGCTTAAATGTAAGTAGGAGGCGAGGGAATGGAAACTAACAGCATTGGAAAGTTGGCAAAAAGGGCTTAAGCTTGTTATGAAAGAAAATAGAAGTAAATTTATAGTATCATTTATCGGCACATTTCTTGTTGCAGTTTGCTGCTTCACTCCATTACTCGTCGTGATTCTTGGAGCAATTGGGTTAAGTGCGTTCACTCCATATTTAGATTTTATACTTTTGCCGTTACTTGCGATCTTACTAATAGTAACCATTGTCTCCTTTATTAAGTGGAGAAAGGCAGCTATGTAATGGGCATTACATCCCTGGCTGTCAATATGAACTAAGATTGTAATTGCACAAAGGCAGCATGGGTTACGGACTCTGATGAATATAAGAAAAAGTCCAATAATAGAAGGGCT
>PIVU01000039.1 GCA_003354025.1 Nitrospirota bacterium | reverse complement strand
TTTTCTGTTATGTCTATTGAGTGGCCGATAGCTACTACAAGGAATGCTCCATCGCCTTCGTCAAAGTCATAATAAAGAGTCGCTGAAGGACTGAGCATTGTGTCATAGCTTACGCCAAGGTAAATCTCCTGTGTGTCAACTCCCGGAGATGGGAATGCATAATAGATGTAACCGACATCAAAACCGAATTTGTCTTTTGAGAATGTGTAGTTCAGTGTGTAGTCTGTTTCTGTTATGCCGCTGTCAGTGGCGCTTGAAACAGTATCGTCCCAGTTTGCCCAGATGTTTGCACCGAAACCTCCATAGGTGATACCGACTGACGGTTGGATG
The DNA here is from genome assembly GCA_003354025.1 of Nitrospirota bacterium. Lineage (GTDB taxonomy): Bacteria > Nitrospirota > Thermodesulfovibrionia > UBA6902 > UBA6902 > Glo-13. The sequence goes on along the minus strand of PIVU01000039.1, from coordinate 22,695 downwards.
ACAAAGTCGTCACTGAGCCTCTGGCCGCGCCATACATAATGACTCATTATATCTGCAGATGCGCTGCCTGAAGTTTCCGCTGCGGAGGCGCTGAGAGGACCGAATGCGAACCCCATTGTTAATACCATTGCTACTATAAAAATCGTCAGTCTTTTCACTTTCTTATATCTCCTTTTTAATAATCAATAATTGTTGTTGTTTTGTTGTTCATCTTCATTTGAACTGCTCACCTTTGCTTCACCGTCGTTCACCTCCTTTATATCTATGCCGTATTTTTTTATTTTGTAACCGATCATCCTTTCAGTAATGCCAAGTCTTCTTGCTGCCCTTGTCTGTACCCAAAGACTCTCTTCAAGTGCATTAAGTATTGCGTCTCTCTCCATCGTTTTGATTTTTTCTTTTAAAGTGTCTGGCATAATGGCTCTTGTATTGCAGGATGTGTGCCAGTGGCTAAGTGGCTGAAATATATATGTAGACGAATGTGAAAGGAGACAAAATGGTAGTGATAGCAACAATAATGTCATACAAAAATGTTCTTGGGGGCTGCCCGGCTGGTCAACCTTTGTTGGCTGGGTGGTTGTTGACGAGTCGTTTGCAGATCATATAGTTTGATTGGCTATAAAGGTGGGCATTGCCTGGCCCCTACAAATCATTCTTTGTGTAAGATACATATATGAAACTCTTCGAGAATACGAAAAAAGGTTTTTTTATAGCCAGGCCAAACCGCTTCATCATAGAGTGTATGGTTGAGGAGAAAAAGGTAAGGGCCTATCTTCCCAATCCCGGCAGACTCAAAGAACTGCTTCTTCCCGGAAGCACTCTCTACATGGTGTCTCAAAAATCCTCCTGCAAGTACAAATATATGTGCGTTGCAACGGAGAAGGACGGAGTGCCTGTACTTCTTCATACTCATCTTAATAACCGGGTTGCCAGGTATTTGATAGAACACGACCGTATTCCGGGGCTTGAAGGAGCTGAGGTGATACGGCCTGAAGTTACTGTCGGCAGCAGCAGGTTTGATTTTCTCTTAAACCATAAAGGGAAGGAAGTCCTGCTGGAGGTCAAGTCATGTACACTATTCAGCGGAAAGATAGCCATGTTCCCCGACGCACCTACGATTCGGGGGAAGAGGCATCTTGAAGAGCTGAAAATGCTTTCGGGCGGAAATCGAAAATGTGCTGTTCTGTTTATTGTACATTCCAACGCTCCCGAATACTTTTTGCCTGATTACCACACCGATCTTGAATTCTCAAAAACGCTATTATCTGTTTCGCAGGATGTCATGGTAAAAGCAGTTTCTGTTTCATGGAATAAGGACATTTCACTCAGGAAAACAGTTAAGGACCTTATTGTACCCTGGGATATAATCAGAAATGAGGCACATGACAGCGGCAGCTACATTGTTATGCTGAAGTTAAATAAAAGCATGGATATATCAGTGGGAAGCCTTGGAAATGTTCGGTTTAAAAAGGGGTATTACTTATATGTTGGTTCGGCTAAAAAGAATCTCTCTTCGCGAATTGCCCGGCATCAAAGAAGACGCAAAAACCTGTTTTGGCACATAGATTATTTGAGAAAATATGCTGACCATTGCGCATCTTTTCCTCTGAGGGCAAGCTCAGACCTGGAATGTGAGATTGCAGGTGCATTGAACGAAATATCTCAATGGAACATACTGAAATTCGGATCATCGGATTGCGGATGTGACAGCCACCTCTTCGGCATCAGTGATGACCCTTCTCATTTGCCGAAATTCATAAACCTGCTTCTTGATTTCAGGATTAATCGATTAGAATATTTATTGACAGCCTGTAAATGTAAATGAACAGTTAAAGGAGGAGACTATGCCGTTTGTAAATATCAGGATAACAAAGGAAGGCGCTACAACAGAGCAAAAGCAGCAACTTATAGAGGGAGCAACTCAGCTCATGGTTGATGTTCTGGGTAAAAACCCGAAAACAACATTTGTTGTAATAGACGAGGTGGATACTGACAACTGGGGAATCGCCGGACAGTCTGTTACAGAAATCAGAAAAGGAGAATGACGGTATTTATTTATTCCGTGAATCTCTTTTAAAGGAGACCAGCATATGAAACCCAAAGAAATTTTGCCGGACTTTCCTTTCAAGTCACACTACATTGAAATACAGGGTTCAAAAATCCATTACATTGATGAGGGTAGGGGTGATACAGTCCTGTTTCTTCACGGCAATCCAACTTCTTCATATTTATGGCGAAACATAGTTCCTCATGTAGCCTCTGGTGCGCGCTGCATTGCCATGGACCTTATAGGTATGGGCAGGTCTGATAAACCTGATATAGATTACCGTTTTGTTGATCATGTTAAGTATGTTGAAGGGTTTATTGAAAAGATGGACCTGAAGAACATAACTCTGGTTGTGCACGACTGGGGCTCGGCGCTTGGACTGCACTACGCCATGCGTCATGAAGACAATATCAAGGGGATTGTGCTTATGGAGGCGATACTGAAAGAGGCTACTTGGGACCAGTTCCCGAAAGACTTCAGGATGGGGTTTAAGCTCTTCAGGACGCCTATTATTGGTTGGCTCATGATTTCGGGCCTGAATGTATTCGTCGAGCAGATCCTGCCGAAGGCGATTGTCAGGAAACTTACAGAAGAAGAAAAGGACTGTTACCGTCAACCTTTCAGAAAAATAAGTGATAGAAAACCGATTCGCAGGTGGCCCTGCGAAATCCCTATTGACGGGCATCCATCGGACGTTGCGGGAATAGTTCGTAATTACAATAAAAGATTGCGTGAGTCAGAAATACCAAAATTGCTTTTTTATGCTCAGCCAGGAGGGATTTTGCCTCAGTCAATGGTGGAATGGTGCAGAGATAATCTGAAAAAACTGAAAACTCTGGATATTGGGCCCGGTATCCATTATCTTCAGGAAGACAATCCACACATGATTGGAGAGGAGATTGTTAAGTGGTATAAAGGGCTTTGACTATTATTTAGCGATCCCGTAACAGTATAAAAAATAAACTGAATTGTTAGTTGATTAAATATGCCTTATTAGTTTATTAACTTTTTTTAATTTTCAAACAATGATCAACGTGATACATTAGTTCCAGCGTATTTAAACCCTTGCAATAATAATTTCTAAGAAAAGGAGTATTTATTATGAGATCAATAATATTGGTTCTGCTGGTTAGTTTAGCGTTAGTCGGTAGTGTATGTGCCGGCGATAATAAACACGCTGCTGAAGAGAAACATGCTGCTGAAATAAAACATGCAGCACCTGCAGATGTTAATCAATGTATCGGTGCGGGACCTCAGTCACCTCGGGACATTGATCACATGGCTGGCAGCAACTCCGTTATATTTGAAGCCGCTCCTGCAATTGCAGACATGAATCTGTGCAATATCCATTTTCATAGAAATGCTGAGCATAAATCCGCCGAGTATTCAACATATGTGAAAGACGGCGACAATTCAGGATGGGCATGTCAGGAGCCTGCAGAAGGACGTCTCTCTCAGGAACATGCTGTGCACAACGGCTGCGAGGGCATTGCTGAAGGAGATACCATTGAGGTCCATTGGGTCCATACTACCTGTGATATCAACTCAGAGGGTGTGCAACCTCTGGGAGGCGGTCTGAACGCCTGTCTGACAACAATGTGTCCCAACCCGCAGTTGAAAGTAGTGGCGCAGGTTTTTGTACTGCAGAAAAACGGTGAATTGAAATTTGCGGAATCGCCTCTCAGCCACAATGATCCGACAGTGCTGTATACCGGTTCTACAACTGGGACCAGCTGGAATAATAATCACTGTTCACCTCTTCAGGTTACATGGGACGTGAAGAAGACTTGCGATACTCTGGATATTGATAACTTCAGCCAATGGTGCAGCGATAATAAGTATAAAGACAACCATGCCCATGGTGTCAGAGAGTTAGTCACGTCAGAAAAGCTGTTGAGCAAAATTAACAAATACAGACCTGGATCTTATTAACAGTCTCTGTTTTCAGAACAAAATTAATGCCGGAAGATACTTGTATCTTCCGGCTAGTTTCTTTACGGCGTCTGATTATTAAGGAAAGCACTAAAATATGTCGATTAAATAGTAGCAAGTTGTCTTGCCTGGTGATGCGCTTTTAATACATCGTCAGGATGGCTCGAGCGATCGGCCTAAAAGGTTTAAATGTGAAGTATGGAAGGCTCTGTATATATAAATTTAGTTATTGTGATTGCAGCCCTTGTTTCTATTGTCATATATTTATATAATAGTCGGGAAATGAGTATAAAAAAGCATTTCCTCTATTATTGTACGTTTGCGCTCATTGTTACCGCACTTAGCTGTACAATACCCTCTTCCCTATTCGCTGCTAAAAAAGGCAGTATTCAATTAATGCAGAAACGGTCTCCAAGGATTGCAACAAAATCCAGACCCAGAGTGGAAGTAATATCAAGGGACCCGTACCTGGGGGCCATTGTGATTGATGCAGCATCCAAAACAGTATTGGTGGAAGACAATGCTGATGTACAAGGGTATCCGGCAAGTATGGTCAAGATGATGAATCTTCTTGTTATGCTGGAAGCTCTCGACGAGAAACATATCACACTTGATGACGAGATAACTGTTTCTGCTGCTGTGTCCAGGATTGGCGGGTCACAGGTGTATCTTAAGGAAAATGAAGTATTTACTGTGGATGACCTGCTTTATGCACTAATGATTCAGTCGGCTAATGATGCAGCAGCAGCCCTTGCAACGTATTATGCCGGCAGTAAGGAAGCATTTGTATATCTGATGAACAAGCGGGCGCAGGAACTGGGGATGAAGGAAACGACATTTCAATCAGTCCACGGTCTGCCTCCCGGCAGGGGGCAGCTTCCGGATGTATCTACGCCCCGGGATATCACAAAACTTGCATTAGAACTTCTTAAGCATCCTGAAGCTCTTAAATATGCTTCAACCAAAGTCCGCAGTTTTCGTACCGATGCTCCCGAACCTTTTATCATGAGGAACCGGAATAAACTGGTTCGTGATTATGAGGGATGTGACGGTTTGAAGACTGGCTTTTTCTGGGCCGCCGGGTTTTCTATTGCCGCAACAGCCGTTAAAGAGGATGCCAGGGTGATAACGGTCATTATGGGATCTGCTTACAGTAAAGTACGTGATCAAAAGGCACGTGAATTTCTCTCAAAAGGTTTTGTTGAGCTGGCGGCTCTTAAACCGGTCCCTTCTGCGCCTCAGCAAGTTACTGCTTCCATGAGTCCATGGGGAAACCAGTATTACTTTGCTCTTGCCCTTATTTTTGGCGTTATCGTAATTCGGAAATTCAATAAATAATATTATTTATTGATCTGTGGCTAAGGGTTGCCGGTAATATGTCATTTACTGTCGGAAACATTAGTAGAGACCTTGTATTGTCTCCAGGGGTGGTTTGCCGGTGCCTTGTGCTTTTTCTTACGCTGGAAATGGTATGGTCTTTTAGGTGACTGAAATAATCTGAATGGTTTATCTTCCTGTTTTATGCTGTCATTATCTCTTGCAGTAATCACTATGATATGAACTCTCCCTTTAATTTATTTTCTGATTTGTTTTACAGGGGCGGAGATTGTCCGCCCCTGTATATATAGTAGGATTATTGTTTTCCTGCGGTCTCTTCCTCAAACTCTGCTTCAACAGTATCGGCTTCTTCCGGTTGAGCAGCCTCGCTGTTGCAGGACCCGCCTCCGCAGCCCGATGCCCCCTGCTCAGCTGATGATGACTGGTACATCTGCTCTGCAAGTTTGTGAGAGGCTGTAGTCAGGGCTGTAATTGCCTCACGGATTTCTTCAGGGTTTTCTGATGTATCTTTAAGGTTTTTGCATTTTTCGAGGGCGCTTTCAATCGCGCTCTTTTCGGATTCAGAGATTTTATCCCCATGCTCACTTAATGTTTTTTCGGTACTGTAGACGAGAGCGTCAGCCTCATTTCTGGCTTCGATTAACTGCTTCTTTTTATGGTCCTCATCAGCATGTGACTCGGCTTCCTTTACCATATTGTCGACTTCAGCGTCGGACAGTCCGCTCGAAGCTGTAATTCTGATCGAATGCTCCTTGCCGGTTCCCTTATCTTTGGCGGAAACATGGAGTATTCCGTTTGCGTCAATGTCGAATGTTACTTCGATCTGGGGCAGGCCTCTTGGAGCCGGAGGAATTCCAACTAGTTCAAAGTTGCCCAGGAGTTTGTTGTCATTAGCCATCTCTCTTTCGCCCTGGTGAATCTTTATCCCTACTGCAGGCTGATTGTCTTCAGCTGTTGAAAAAACCTGGCTCTTTTTGGCGGGGATAGTAGTATTCCTGTCTATCAGTTTTGTAAAGACACCACCCAGTGTCTCGATTCCCAGTGACAGCGGTGTAACATCCAGGAGAAGAACATCTTTGACATCTCCAGTGATGACCGCACCCTGTATAGCAGCACCCATTGCAACTGACTCATCAGGATTTATGCCCTTGTTCGGTTCTTTATTAAAGAAAGCTTTTACTTCATCGCCAACCTTAGGACTTCTGGACTGGCCGCCTACAAGCAGGACTTCATCTATGTCCTTGGCTGACAGACCGGCGTCTTTTAAAGCAAGCCTGCAAGGTTTAAGTGAGCGCTGTACGAGATCATTGGACATTTTTTCGAAATTGGCTCTTGTTAGTTTTAGTACCAGGTGTTTGGGACCTGTTGCATCGGCAGTTATAAATGGAAGATTGAGTTCGGTTTCAGCTGCTGTAGAAAGCTCTGTTTTTGCTTTTTCAGCTGATTCTTTTAATCTCTGCAGTGACATTTTATCATTTTTAAGATCAATGCCCTGGTCCTTCTTGAACTCTTCGATCATCCAGTCGATAATCTTCAGGTCAAAATCATCTCCTCCTAGAAATGTGTCTCCGTTTGTAGACAGCACTTCAGTAACACCTTCGCCTATTTCAAGTATAGAAATATCAAAGGTTCCGCCTCCAAGATCGTATACAGCTATCTTTTCATCTTTCTTTGATTCTATACCGTAGGCAAGAGCTGCTGCAGTCGGCTCATTGATGATTCTCTGAACATTAAGGCCTGCGATTTTCCCGGCATCTTTTGTTGCCTGTCTCTGGCTGTCATCGAAATATGCCGGCACTGTTATTACAGCGTCAGTTACAGTTGCTCCTAAATAGTCTTCAGCAGACTTTTTTAGTTTCTGAAGTATCATTGCCGAGATTTCCGGGGGTGAATAATTCTTCCCGCTAATCTCCACATGTGCATCGCCGTTCGGTGCTTCTACAATATGGTACGGCAGTTTCCTGATTGCATCCTGCACTTCTTTGGAAGTGAATTTTCGTCCCATTAAGCGCTTAATGGAAAAAATTGTATTTTCCGGGTTTGTGACTGCCTGACGTTTTGCAACCTGTCCGACCAGCCGTTCGCCTTTGTCTGTAAACGCAACAACGGAGGGTGTGGTTCTGTTTCCCTCCTGGTTTGGGATTATAATTTTTTCTCCGCGCTGAACTACTGCCACCGCAGAGTTCGTTGTTCCTAAGTCTATTCCTATTGTTTGGGCCATTTGCTGTCCTCCTTAAGATTATTAATTGATAGTTTATATATAGTCATGCCTTGGCTTCTGCAAGTGTTATTATGGGGAGTTTTTCTACTCCAGTTTCATTTGCAATCAACAGCGCTGTCAGGTCCGTTCCGCTTGTGCTGTAAACGAGAGCTCTAAACATAGCGGTTTGCTCCTTTTTTTTGCCGTCAGCGCTTTTTTTATTGTCGGTCAGGTATTCATTTGATAAACATGCCATATTGTTGACCTCCTTTGAATGTGAACCTCTCTAACAAAGCGCAATGCTAATTGCAAAGCCTGTGCCAGATATGGTTGTGTATATATATCAAGGAGTTAACTCTGACTCATGAAAACCATATAGGACAATAAGTCCTTGTTCTGGGTGGGACATTATGGCCTGTAGGGCAAGTAGGCCGTAACATATACAGCTATTATGGCAATAATAATTTTAATGCTCTAGCACTCTGGACTATGTAACTAATGGTTAAAGTGAACTATATGAAGGGATTAGCCTTTCTTTGTGACATCCCTGGCAGGCTTGCCTAGAAAGAGCGTTAGGAAAATAGCCAGTCCGGCAAATACTCCTGACATTAGAAAACTGCTTGAGAAACTCCCTGTTTTGTCAGCGAGTATTCCGGCTATAGCAGGTCCTGATATCTGTCCCAGGCCAAAAATAAAGGTGACCAGTCCAAAAGCAGCAGCAGCTTTGAGGGCACCCACATAATCACTTACTGCAGCGATCATAATTGAAGGGATACTCCATGCAACAATGCCAAAACAGAAGATTGATATATATAAATACTGATTTGGAAGATTGAAGGCAACAAGAAGATATGCAATCATCTGAATGGAGAATACGGTGATAAGCCCGGCTTTCCTCCCGAACTTGTCTGAAAGTGTGCCGAATATGGGGCCTGAAAAAAGACTTAAAAACCCTATCCATGACCATATCCCCCCGGCCATGGATTCAGAAAACCCTCGCTCCTGGACGATAGCTGTAACGATAAATGTAGCATAGATGACATATGTATACCCGAATAGAAAATATATTATGCCCAGGAGATATAACATTTTTTCCCGATATATACTGGAGTTCAAATTGCTTGAATCCGTTGGCTGCCGGGCAGCGTTCCCGGAACTTCCGACAGGGGATAAACCAAGTTCTCCGGGGTTGTCCCTTAATAACAGCAGGCAGATAAGAGCGATAAAAGATGATGACATTCCGATTATTACCCAGTTGATTCTCCAACCGTCCTGGCCGAGAGCATTTATAAGGGGGATGAATATTCCTGACAGGATAATGGCAAACCCGCTTCCGATGACGATAAAGCCGGCTGCTTTCCCCCTTTTTGTCCTGGAAAACCAGGTGGAAACAAGTCCCATCATGGGCACATTGGCAGCCCCGCTTCCCATTCCTGTTAATGTGTAGAGGATGACTACATATGAAAAACTGTTTGCCATGCTTATGAGACTCATTGATATGCCTGCAACAAGGAGTGAGATGAAAATCACTTTGCGAGAGCCTATCTTTGTTACAAAGTGGCCGCCGAGCAGGACCGCAATGAGATACCCTATGAAATTACTGGTGCTTATGAAACCCATCTGTGAGTAGGAGAGGTTAAGGTTCCTGGCCATTGACGGCAAAAGCATGCCGAGGGCAAACCTTCCAAACCCGAGAGCTGCAAAAATGCAGAGTGTCCCTGCGAATACTATAATCCATCCATAATGAAAGGGCAGTTTGGAAGAGAGGCGATTAGCAGTCATAAGATATTAACTATATCATTTCATAATTCAAAAGTGATGAATAAGAATATGCTGCTTATGATATTTTGGGTAATTTATCCTGTCCTGTATGGGTGTCACGATGAGCCGCATGTAACTAAGAGTTCCCGCTTATAATGACTCATTGCCTGTTGCTTCCGGATTAACCATGCAGCATTATATGCTAAGTCTGAATGGAATTATTTGCGGGGTCTGAAAGTCCGCAGTTGAAAAGTTGAAGTGCTTCTTCGATTTTCAGTTCGCTTTCGAAGAAATTTTTAAAAGTATATCCGGCACAGTTCGAGTCACAACTTTCACATGTACTGCAGATCGAATCAATATCATCAATATATGCTTTTAATTTCATAAACGCCCCTCCAATATTTATATGGTTTGTATTGATGATTTAAATGCAACTAATATGCCAGCTCTCTAACCCCTTTGAAAAATGAGATCGTCTATTTCTGTCTTCCAGTTTACACATGAAAAAATGTCAGCCTGTAGGAAAAAGATTCCCTGTGAACATTAAAGGAAAGTGTATCAGAAAGTAATATAATTGCAACCTCTCTGATGAGACCCCTCTAATATGCTAAGAAGGTGATTGGAGATATTATTCCTGCATGTCCGACTGAATCCTGCTTACCAGCGGCTTGAGGGTCAGTCCCTGAATGATGATGGAAAAAAGGACCACAATATATGTACATGTAAGAAGAAGTTCTTTCCCGTCAAACTGAGGCAGTGACAGTACGAGTGCAACCGAAATTCCTCCCCTGAGTCCGCTCCATGTCAGTATCCTTATAACACCTTTGGAAAATTCCCTCTTGAATCGAAGGAGACTGATTGGTATGGATACACTGGTAAAGCGGACAGCAAGAATAGTCGGTATGAGTAGTAATCCGCAGAAAATGTATTGTGAGTTAAAATCTATTGCAAAGACTTCAAGCCCGATAAGAAGGAAGAGTACGGCGTTTAGTATTTCGTCCAAAAGAGACCAGAATTTGTCAATATGATCAACTGTTGCTGTGCTCATGGCAAAACGTTTGCCATGGTTGCCGATGAGGAGACCTGCTACAACTTCAGCAATAGGACCGGACATATGAAGCCATGAAGCGGCCGAGTAAGTGAACATTACAAGGGCAAGTGTTATAAGTACTTCCAGGTTGTAATTGTCAATGCTCTTTAATGCACGGTAAGCCCCGTATCCGAAAACAAAACCGAGCAGTGCCCCGCCGACCGCCTCCTGAAAAAAAAGGACCGCTATTTCTGAAACAGTTATGACGGTCCCCGGTTTAGCGGTGGCCATTGCAACGAGTATTATGAAAATTACTACGCCTATGCCGTCATTAAAAAGGGATTCTCCCGTGATCTTTGCTTCCAGTGATTTAGAAGTTTTAGTGGTCTTAAGTATGCCTATTACAGCCACCGGATCGGTCGGTGATATGAGCGCGCCGAAAATGAAAGCATAAATAAGTGGTATCTCATTGCCGGATATTTTAAATATAAAATATGCGGCATAGCCTGTAAGAACAGTTGAAATGATAACTCCTGCTGTAGCAAGGCTTCCAATAGTAAACCTGCGTTCATACAGGTCGTCAATATTTACATGCATGGCGCCCGCAAAAAGGAGAAAACCGAGCATTCCGTGCATAAGAGTTTCGTTGAGGTCAATTTGGCCTATAAAGTCAGTAATTATGCTCCTCATATGATATGAGGGTGTTATATAATCCGCCAGGATTATTACAAGTGAACTTAGCAGGGCGATGAGCATGAGGCCGATAGTGGGGGGCAATTTCAGGAATCGCAGGTTTAAATATCCAAACAGTGCGGCAAGAAGCACCAGTGCGGACGCAATATCAAAAACACTCATATTGTTTCACCTCTATGATCAAAACGACGGTCTCATCATTTAATAAGTTGCTCACCGCAATCCACACAGTATTTGTTCCGGTTACGCCGGCTTTTTGCATGTTCTGTTTCACTGCACTTCTTTGAGGATATATTCTCATTCACTACATCGCCGCACGTCGAGCAAGAACGCACCTGCACATTCAATCGTCCGTGATTAAAGTTGAGACATCTTTCTTTTTGCATTTAATCTTTCTTCCCGGTTTATAAAAGGTTGTAGTCTATTATATTTAATTTGAAATTACGATTATTAACACACATCATTATCACTCAGATGTGCCTTTGTACTATTTAACCATTGTATCCCCTGAATGAATATAGATAGGTAAGAATAAAGCATGCGGCAATGAGCGGTGTTGCAAAGGGAAATAGCCAGGCTATCACCAGTGCAGCATTTACCAGACCGATGGCAGTGGCCGACTTTGTAATGCTGCGGATAAGATATGGCATTTTATACGGCACGTTCATTGAAACTGCATGCAGAATAAATACTGCACTTAATAAAAGCGAAACATTTAAGTCAAAGAGCGGCGTTAATAGAAGAACAAACAGTATATGGCGGATTAATTCATTAGTTGGTGAACCGGTACCGGTGACTGCGGATGGGTCAAGCCGTGAAACAACCCGAAGCATAAGCCCGGTTACTGCAATCAGCCCGGCTGCCGCACAGATACCTCCATAATGCATCCCTGCTGCCATAATAATAATGCAATGGCTTATACCGTCGCAGAGGTTGTCCAGTCGTGCGCCGAAATCGCTTTTAATATTCATCTTAATGGCCAGTATCCCATCCAAATCGTCCATGATATTGTTATAAATTATCAGGGGGATAATGTATTGATAGCCGCCTTCAGTGAATAGTAAGCAGAGGGGGAGGACCCCGAGAATTGATACTATATTTGCTGCGTTATTGTAAATGAATTTATCCGGCAATTTTAGCATTTATGTTCCTGCAATAGTTCTGTTGCAATTTTCAATGGCCTGCAGAATCCCTTTTTTTATTAATTGCATTACGCTCACTGACCCTAAGCACGAAGAAATGATTTTCAAGCGCGGGGAAGGCAATGCCCATCTTTTCGGCAATGCTCATGACCCATGGATTGCCAAGGCGAAGTCCCCAATACAGGAGATGTCCTGCAATGGGTATAAGCTGTAACGGATCAGGGACAATCGATTTCCATTTTTTGATCAGTTCACAACCCATCTGCATAAGAATATAGGGTGCATTCTTCTTTACCCGGATAACATCAAGCCCGCATTTCCTGAATATATTCTCATAAGTCTGAACAGAACGGTATACGGCCTGGTACTCACCCTTGCGTGTGATAACTCCGTTTCTTACGGTAGATTCCCGGCAAAGGATAATGGCTCCGGGTTGGAGTGCAGGTATTATTTTTTGTAATAATATATTGACATCATTTTCATTAAGGTACATCAGCATGCCGCCCAGGAATACCAGTTTGTAACTTTCTTCCGGCTCAAACTTTTCAACATTTCCATGAATGGTTTTAATATTGGAATAGGGTAAACACTTCTGTTTAAGGGCATCGTAAAGAGGCCTGCTTGACTCTATTGCTATGACCTTCTGGAAATTCTGTGCAAAATATTCGGTCCAGTAACCTATGCCGCAACCAAGGTCTAGTACAGTGCCGTCGCGGTCAAGACTTTGGATCAGCTGTTGAACAATAGCTTTCTCGGCACTGAAACGAAACAGGCCGGCGCTCGCGGGGAACCCGAACCCATCCATCATATACGGCCCCAATATGGAAGGCCGGGCATTGTTCCAGTATTGGTTGACACGAGAATAGTCGATGTTTGCATTTTCTTGCGGTTGCGTCATGTGCGGTTCTTTCGAAATGGTTTTATCTGTTTTCAATCGGGGCGTACATGAAAAACTTTATCCGGAATTCGCCTTTTGAGCCGGGCACGATTTCTTGTAAAGATTAGTTCGGATTCATATAAATCACTCAGTGTATCAATCTCGTACCACCGCCCTGCATTGAAAAAAACCGGCTTAAAAGAAAGACTGCCGGTAGCAATCATTTCCGCTAATACTGTCTCGTAATAGTCATTCACCAGCCCGGCGGAAATATGCAGCTCCAGTTGCTTCTCTACCAAACGCCATGACGGTAGTGAAAAACTGTAAATGTTAACAGTCTTATATTCAGATATACCAGGAATCTCACGATGTTTTACATTTAATTTTGAAACACGCTGGGATTGGCTGATTGTAACAGTGCTGCCGTTCATCCAGGGCAGCATGTGAGAGACAGCAATACAGTCAGGATAAAGCATATCTCCAAGCAAGGAAGCATCAAATACAATATCGCTTTCTATAAGCATAAATGCCTCCCGGATTGCCTCCCGGGCCAGCCATAACGAGTAAATGTTATTGGTTGTCTTATATTGCGGGTTAACGATATATTCAACTGTTAAACCATTTATGGAATTGCCAAGAAATCTGCGGATACAGTCATCCATGTGGCCAACTACTACTATCAACCGTTTAAACCCATGATAGCAAAGATTGTGCGTCAGTCGTTCGAGTATTGAGGTCCCGCTGACTTCTGTGAGACATTTGGGCATATCATTTGTCAGGGGTTGAAGACGGCTTCCGGTTCCGGCGGCAAGCAGTACGGCAGTAGTAATCCTGTTGTTTTTGTATTGAAAATTGCTCATCGTATATATCCTTGTAACATAATAATACGCACTATTCTCTTACCATCCATGGTGGATCCGGTTTCAGTGCTATTAATGTTCAGGTGGAAGATGTTAATGGAAGAGGATCAAAATACAGAAAAGCACCAGCTTTATGCTTCTGCTAATAACTTCTTCAATCAGTTCACCATTGAAATGCATTTGATTATAACATATCACAATAGATATCATATTATACTTATGAAGAGTGTGTGCTAGTACTATTTGTTCAACCTGACAAGGATGTGACCTTCCTTAACTTTTATGTCCCTGATCCCCTCTGAGAATAACTGCCAGAAGCCGCCATCAGCTCCGAATTCATCCACAAGGTTCTTTTCCTTTATGTAGCCAAGCCAGGCATTTGGCAGAGGGATGCCTCCCAGTGATACACCTTTAAGTGCAACAACCGGGCCGTTGTTATCATAGCTTAGAATTATGCCAATGTTAATACGGAGTGTTTTGCCTCCAAGGAAAATAATCTCCTCATCCATGGGGACAATCAGCTTTAAACTGACCAGATTCTCCGATAAATCAATGGCCACTCTCTGCCCAGTCTCTGGTGTGTTGGCTATTAGTGCGTTCATCTCTTTTTCGGTCAGGCGGATTTCTCGCCGTGCACCTATCTCAGAATATTTCTCAGGGTCCAGGGGCCCTGGAGAATTACTGTCCTTGTAAGTGGTAGCCGGGGCACTCGTTTCTGACGGGTGTTGAAGCAGTGCCAGTTTGGAATCAAGGACTTTTTGTTCTTTTAAGCTGAGTTCTACAGGTGTATATGTAGAGGCGTATATATTATATTTTGCCCATCCTGCGACTATTATTATAATGATCAGAATAAATAAGGATGCGATTTTTAATAAGCGCAGACAGCCTGAAGGAGCTTTCTTCTCGGGCAATTCCTGTATGTTTGTGTCCTGGTTTTCCATATTCGTCCCTATGAATAGCTGTTACTATTTATATAGCACAAATAAAGGGTTAATGACTAGAGAGTTGGATGTCTTCCGGTATATGAATCTGAATAATCGATACATATATAAGGTATTAATTATTATTTGTTCAGCTTGGTGAACTTGGAACCTTTTAGTGATATGTCGGCCATAAGCCCTTTTACATCAAATACAAAAGCAACTATAGGATCTTTTACAGTTGTAGTATCTATCCGTTTTCCTCCCCCTATGTCTACAAGAGCAATATTACCGTCAACTCCTGCTTCCCAGCCTGAGCCGGTCCGGAACTGATTAAGAGAAGCTTCTGTCATAAATGCAATAATGATATCTTTTTTCTCAGCCCCTATCTGAAAGCCGAAAGAGGCGGCAGCAATATTGTAGTAGTCTACTGTTTCCCCATTGACTCTCAGAGCGCCTTCCCCATATTCACCTCCAATGACAAAACCGGCTTTGATGACATTGGGCAGGACCAGCAATCCTTTGGCTATTTTTACGAATTCATCTGCACCCTTCACGTCTTCATTGAACCTTTCAAGGGCTATATTTACGCTTACATCAATTTCCCTGGCAGAATCAGCGTAGGATATCTGAGTCATAAGAATTCCGGCTATTAATGTTAGAAATAGTGATAATGTAACGGTAGTGCAAAATCCATTAACAGTGTTAGTCGACCTGCTGCCCATAGTTAACCTCCAGTTATCAGTGAATTGATGAGAAATTTCATTGTTTTGTTATTAAATGTAATCTACATTCTTAAACAGCATCTGTCAATTGCCGGTATGTGAAAGCGATTATAGTTGAGGCAGACAGTATTTAACATTAACATGTTAAGTGAAGAATCCGATAAGAGCACGCTTAGTAAGAAAGCAGCGGTAATTGTTTGAATTCTTTGTGAGTTCCCTGAATTGTTTTGCTTTTTAAGCCGGAAATTTTCTAATATAAAAAGTCTGCTATTAATCCTCACATAAAGAAAATAACAATGAAAAGAGGTCTATATTATGATTAAAGTAGGAATTATTGGAGGGTCAGGACTTGATGATCCTGATATCTTAAAGGATGCCAAAGAGGTTGCTGTTGAAACTCCTTATGGGGCCCCTACCTCGGTACTTACCTGTGGCGCTATTGAAGGAATTGATGTAGTAATTATTGCCAGGCATGGCAAGGACCATTCAATTTATCCTACCAAAGTTAATTTCAGGGCAAATATCTGGGCGCTGAAAGAACAGGGTTGTACTCACATTCTTGCTGCTACTGCGGTCGGTTCTCTTCGTGAAGAAATTGCACCGGGGCACCTGGTATTTCCGAATCAGTTTATAGACCATACAAAAAAGAGGCAGGCAACATTTTTTGACGAAGACGTTGTAGTGCATACTTCAATGGCCGATCCTTTCTGTCAGAACCTTATTGATGTATTATCATCCACTGCACAGGAATTAGACATGACTTTTCACAGAGATAAAACCGTAATTACCATTGAGGGCCCGAGGTTTTCAACACGGGCTGAAAGCCACATGTTCAGAGGCTGGAATGCTGACGTTATTAATATGAGCACTGTTCCCGAAGTTTGTCTTGCAAGGGAGAAGAAGATACACTACGCAGCTGTTGCCATGTCCACGGACTATGACTGCTGGCATGAGGAGGAAGAGCCGGTAACATGGGAGATGATAAAGAAGACTATGGGTCAAAATTCCGATAATGTAATCCGGCTATTTATTAATGCGATACTAAAGATCAAAGAGTATGAAGATATTTGTGTTCAGTAAATAATATGCAGTTAATGAGAACTGGAGGGATTAAAAGAAAATGGACGCCGCTTCTCAAACGCAAAATGAAATAAAAAGGAGAATGAATATGCCAATTAAATCGAAAATCAGAACAATTCCGGACCATCCTAAAAAAGGGATAATGTTCAGGGACATCACAACACTGATTAAAGACCCGCTGGGGTTCAGGCTTGTGATTGATAATTTAACCCAGAGATATGTTGAAGGCGAAATAGAGTTTGATGTTATTGTAGGTATTGAGGCCAGAGGTTTTATAATCGGCGGAGCTCTCTCGTATACTCTCGGTAAAGGTTTTGTTCCTATTAGGAAAATCGGCAAGCTCCCCGGGGATGTTGAGCGTCATGAGTATGAACTTGAGTATGGTACTGACACGGTTGAAATTCACAAGGACGCATTCAGTGAAGGCGCAAAAGTACTTGTTATAGATGATCTCCTTGCTACAGGCGGCACAGCGCTTGCTGCTGCTACGCTTATTGAGAAGCTGGGCGGTAAGGTCGCAGAAATGTCATTTATAGTCAATCTGCCAGAGGTAGGTGGAGAAAAGAGACTGAAGGACAAGGGCTATAATATATACAGCCTCACAGAGTTTGAGGGTGAATGATTCGTACTGATTAAATAAGTGATGTGTAATGAGGCAATGCTGTCTCATTACGCATCACGCTTTCCACGTTATCGAACCTGCTTGACTGTTATCTCATTATCTTTATATGCTGAATATATATGATTATTCAGCTGGTTATTAACACATTGCTGTCTTGTGCATGTTTACTTGTTCAATAATGCCTTCAGGATCGCACTGTACACACATATCGATTCCCTGGATTATCTGCATATCCTCACATAGCATGTATGCTTTCTTGAGTTCCATATCCTGCATACGTTCTATCATCTGTTTTTTGGGTCTCATATAAACCTGGCCGCAGCTCATACAGATAAAAATAAAATTGTTTTTTGCTGTTTCCAGGCATGTGTCACATACATAGATGACTTCACCCGGTGCTACTTCTGTGTGTATTGATGTGTGTTCTTTCTTGCAAATTGTGCACTTTTTGTACTTATTATTTATATCAACCATCTTATCCTCCTTCCAGCGTTAACAAACGATTAATCAATTATTGTTCACCTCCTTTTCTTAATAATTATCTTGCTCTCTAGCAGATATATTGCAACTTCTATGCCATTACGGTCATTTTTAATGTGGTGAAACAAATGGGATTCCGATCAACATTAAATAACTGTTTGTTAATTAATGGATTTTCTGGTATCAATTTAATACGGAAAGACGGGGTGTATTTCTCAGCCAACATTGATAGAGGGGACAGGAAGTGTCATATCGTCAATATGTTGGCGGCAATTATGAGTTATATTACCGTATGTAAATGCTAAATAACCGCTAACTATTTGTTTTATTATGATTTAGGTCATAAACATGGATCGGTTAATTAATATACAGTGAATTATGAGGTTCCCTGAATTACCAT
This sequence comes from Nitrospirota bacterium, assembly GCA_003354025.1. Lineage (GTDB taxonomy): Bacteria > Nitrospirota > Thermodesulfovibrionia > UBA6902 > UBA6902 > Glo-13. Next base: position 4,588 of record PIVU01000039.1, on the reverse strand, counting down.
AAATATTAATATGATTGAAAGGAGCAATTAATGAATAGAAGAGACATTTTAAAAGCCACAATGTTAACTGCGGGGATTATTTTTTCTGGAAGAGCCTTTTCTGCCACTGAAAAACAGCAGGTTGAGCAGAAAATTAACAGACTCATCAACAGAGAGACCCCGTCAATGATGGAGAAAAAACATGTACCGGCTTTAGATGCCCCTGCTTCGGTAAAATCCGGTGAATGGTTTAATGTGAAAGTTAACGTAGGTTATGAAATTGAGCACCCCTCAAAGCCGGGCCACTGGATTACAGAAATAAAATTGATTGTTGATGGAGTGGAAATAGCGAAGGCCCGATATAATCGCGGCGGAGTATCTGCATCTGAAGCGCTGTTCAGGGTCAGGTTGAACAAGAATTCCCGGTTGGAGGCCATTGAACATTGTAACCTGCACGGCACTTGGATCAGTGGTCCTCTTGACGTCAATGTAGTATGAAATAAGTCTTGCCGGGGTCGTAACTACTGTGACGACTTTTACTGGGTTCAGTCAGAAATAACTCTGAAGCGTATATAATCTTTTGTAGCGTTGAGGATCTTGATCCTGTAATTATTAAATTCGATTGTATCCGATGATTCAAGATTAAAGGCCAGGTCCTCAGAAGAGGAAGGGTGGGAAAGAACTTTTTTATATTTTTTGTACAGAAAGTTAATCGTATTTCCAGAGCGTCCTTTGTATACAAGTTCTTCCCTGTATGAATTGGCTGTTTCATACTCATAGGATTTCCAGTTGTCCTGCTCTTCCGTCAGTTCATGTTTGCCCGTTGCAGTCCCATAGGTAGTATGTCCCGAAGTGATCATGGGAACACCCGTTGTTGATTGTTCATCAACATTTATGGTGTAACTTTTTGAATGAGCAGTTCTGGTCGTCTTTAGATATGTGCACTGATAAGAAACGGATAGACATAGAATTATTATAATAAGCTTGGTCATTGTCATGATTATCGATAAAGGTAATGCATACGCATTTGACTTGTATTAATTATATCAAAGCATGAGGGTAAGTCAATTTTAAATTAATCAGGAGGTTCTATCCCGTATTTTTTTATTTTATAGCCGATTTGTCTGGAAGAAATCCCAAGGTGTCTGGCTGCTTTGGCCTGAATCCAGCCGTTATTTTCCAGTGCATTGATTATATTTGCTTTTTCGATCTCTTTAACATTAGCAGTCAGGGAAGCTGATTTGCCGACGCTCTTAACGTGCTTTATGCTTAGTGAAACAGGCAAGTCTGATGCTGTGATTTTTTCCGAAGGAGACATTACAACCAGTCTTTCAATAGTATTTTCCAGTTCCCTTACATTGCCGGGCCATTGATAACTCAAGAATACCTGCAGAGCATTTTTGTCAAGCGCCACAGAACGTTTGTTCTCTTTATTAAATGCTTCCAGGAAATGTTCGATTAAGATAGGTATGTCCTCACCTCTGTCTCTTAGAGACGGAAGAAAAAGTGGAATTACATTCAGCCGGAAATAGAGGTCTTCCCGGAATTTTCCCTGAGAGATCAGAGTTTCCAGGTTCCTGCTTGTAGCTGTAATGATTCTCACATCTACTTTAACTGTTTTATCACTTCCTACCCGTTCAAACTCTCTTTCCTGGAGTACCCTCAGAATTTTTGGTTGAAGAGAGGGCGGGAGGTCTCCAATTTCATCGAGAAAAATAGTGCCCTTATTAGCAAGTTCAAACTTGCCGCTTCTTGAGGAGATAGCACCTGTGAAAGAACCTTTTTCATGTCCGAACAGCTCAGACTCCAGAAGACCTTCAGGAATAGATGCACAGTTGAATTTAATAAACGCTTCTTTGCTTCTGGGGCTCATATAATGAATGGCCTTTGCAACCAGCTCTTTGCCTGTACCGCTTTCACCGCGCAGCAGGGCGGTTGCTTTTGAGGCTGAGACTCGATGTACGGCCTCAAACACTTCCTGCATCCTGTCAGAAAGGCCGATCATGTTTTGAATAGAATACTTTCCCTTTAACTCTCTTTTTAAATCTTCTTTTTCCTTTTCGACTTCCTCATAGCTTTCCCAGAGTTTCACAAACTGTGCAATCAGTGAAGCAACAATTTCGAGTACTCTTAAGTCATCATCTACATTACCGAGTTTTTCAGAGTAGATTCTGTCAACGCTTATTACCCCCAGAACTTCACTTTTAAGCATAATGGGGACGCAAAGGAATGATATACCATCTTTGGCAGGCCTTGAGCCGGTTTTGTTCAGAAACAGCGGCTCCTTTCCGATGTTCGGGATTACCATGGGTTTCTTTTTCTCAAGAACTCTACCCACAATACCTTCTCCTATTCGATATTTTCCTTTTGCGATGTTCTGCTTTGCCAGGCCATGGGCTGCTACGATTCTAAGCTCACCTGAAATATGGTCCAGAAGAAATACACAGCCCCGCTGCATTTCCAGAAGAGTACCCAGCGATGACATAACGGATTGAAGGTTTTTACCCAGCTTAAATGATTCAGTAAGAACTTTGCTTACTTCCAGAATGGCTGTCAGCTCTCTGTTCTTGCGAACAATTAGGTCTCTTTTCTGGGTTGTGCCTGTTTTCATTGATAACGTTTTAACTATAAATGTTAAATCTCTGTAATAATTATATTGTTAGTACATGGTAACATCGCATTTATGGATAGATCAATAAATGTGGAAGCAAGGATTACTGAAATATAACATGATGAATTAACTATTTTTGCCTATATGTACACATAAGTTAATAGTAATTTGTTATTTTCCTAAGAAATAAGATATCATATTAAGTGGTCATGTATAATCTGATTATCAAACGCGCTGCTGTTATTACACTTAAAGATCCCACTGTTTTAGCCGAAAATACTAATAGCTATTCGGATGGTATTTTGTCCGTAATTATAGGCAGTAATGCAAATAACAGTGTTAAATTATGGTCGTTTCCTATAAAGAGTTAGTAATTGATAGTATAATGATAAGTAATGATTATAAATGTCTCATTGTAAGACAATAAGATCTTATATCTGAATTAGAGTGGAGTATTAAATGGCAAAAGGTTGTTGTGACACAGGACGTGAAGATAGACTTAAACAGTATAAGCTTGCAGAGTGGGAGATAAAGGACCCGAACCTGAAATCATTTGGTTCCGAAGCAGTTCTTTTTACACCTCCCTATATTAAAAAACGAAAAAACGGGGTTTCTCTGTTGATTGATCCCAAGTCTCCTAATTGGGTAAGTGTAAATAATGTCGGAGCGGAAGTCATTAAGTTATGCAATGGGAAACGTTCTGTATCGGAAATCCTGGACACTATATGCAGTAAATACAATGTTTCCAGTAAAAAGAAGGTTAAAGAGGAGATCTCTGAATTCCTGAGTGCTGTCGGATTACTTGAATTCGTAGATGACAGTAAATTTGAGAGACCGGAATACATCGGTAGAAGCCAGGTGCTTGCACCGCATAAGCTGGATGAGATGTGGCTGTATTATACGATGGCCTGTAACCTGAGATGCAAGCATTGTCTGGTGAGTGCCGGAAAGAGCTTGAGGCAGGAACTCTCAACCGATGAATTTAAGAAGATTGTTGATGAATCGATTAAGCTTGGAGTAAAAAGGTTCTATATTACAGGCGGCGAGCCCTTTATCAAAGAAGGAATATTTGATCTTATCAGGTATATAACGAAAACAAAAAAACGTGAGCTAATCGTTCTGTCAAACGCTACGCTTTTTGACGATAAGAAAATAACCGCGCTGAAAAAACTTGTAAGTCCGAAACTGATTCTCCAGGTAAGCCTTGAAGGCCCGAATGCTGAAATACATGACAAGCTTCGCGGTGAAGGCAGTTTTGATAAGGCTGTTGACGGGATAAAGAAACTGATCAGTATAGGAATTACCCCTATTGTTTCAACCGCAATCAGTAAACTCAATGAAAAAGACATTTCAAAGACTTCCAGCTTTTTATCAAAGCTTGGAATTCAGGAGCACAATGTCCTGTGGATGCACTCCAAGGGCCGCGGCGCAAACAACCTGAATGATTTATATGTCCCCTCCGATGACATTGCCAAATCCATGAAGAAGCTCAAGAAGAATTACAAAGAGCATGAGATTATATTTGACAACGTAGAGTCCCTGAAAGTAAGAGTCAGGACTAAAAGGGGAAGGAAAAACGATCTTTGTAATAACTGTTACGAAAAAATCTGCATTAATTCAGATGGTAATGTTTACCCCTGTGCCTCACTGAATGGTGACAAAAATTTTAATGCCGGTAATGTCAGGAAGAAGTCAATAAAAGATATCTGGCTGGACTCCAAGGTGATGGAAAGAGGAAGAAACGCCAGTGTGCAGGACAAAGCTGAGTGCAGGGAGTGTTACCTGGAATATTTCTGCGGGGGCGGATGTACCTCTCACAGTTACTACGCCAGTGAAGTAGATACAGGCAAGGGTTCGATAACAGCAGTTGACCCTTATTGTTCTACATACAAGTCAATGTTTGAGGATATTATATGGGAGCTGGCTTCTGAAGGAGTTACTCCGCAAACTGAAACAGGCTATACCCGTCCACTAGTATTCAATGCAATGGATTCAAAA
>PIVU01000210.1 GCA_003354025.1 Nitrospirota bacterium | reverse complement strand
TTGACTGTGAGTGACAATGGAAAAGGGATTTCTAAAAAGCACAACAATGGCACAGGGATGGGCCTGAAGATTATGCAATACAGGGCTAACATGATCGGTGCATCATTTAATATAAGTTCCTCGGGGGAAAACGGAACATGCATAACCTGCACTTATGATAATAATGGAAATGAGGAGCATTAACTTCAACAATATATAAAGGGAGTCATGATGGATACTTCAGCTACAGCGAATGAACAGAAAACATATAAGATCTCAATTGTTGATGACCACCCTATTGTCCGTGAAGGTTTGACGGACATTATCAACCGCGAAAAGGACCTGACGGCATGCTGCGTATCGGAAGATATACCTCAGGCCATGCAGAACATATCGGACTGCAGACCTGATGCTGTTATTGTTGATCTTACCCTGGGGCAGAGCAACGGCCTGAGACTGATTGAAAATATTGCATATTCATATGGTGACCTTCCTGTTCTGGTTTACTCCATGCATGATGAATCTCTATATGCTGAACGCTGCATAAAGTCCGGGGCAAGAGGATTTATAATGAAGCAGGAGCCGTCCGGAAAATTATTGTCAGCATTAAGAACTGTGCTGGATGGGAAAATATATGTGAGTGATACGCTCTCTGAAAGGCTTCTGAATAACTTTGCTGAAAGGAAAAATAAATTCAATAAATCCCCAATTGAACTTCTTGGCAACCGTGAGCTTGAGGTATATCAGCTTATCGGAAATGGAATGAAGAAACGTGAGATAGCAGCCAACCTGAATATAAGCCTCAAAACCGTTGAAAATCATATAGCCCACATTAAAAAGAAAATGCATTTCCGGGATTTCCACGATTTTCTGAGGCATGCTTTTCAAGATAATATCAATTGTTGTTGAAACTTAGTATTACAAGCATGGTCAATTTCCATCCTTTTTTCTAAAGCATAGGTTGCGGGCAGGCTAGAAAAGAACAAGTAAACAGGTTTTAGTTTATGTCTAATCTGTGGTTTCATTCCGCTTTACTATTAATAATTGCCATATCTCCCTAATAAATAACAATTCTTACAGTAGGTCAGTGTCCTATTGAAATGTAAGGTGAACTCCCTATTAATGAAAGTCCGACTATGTCCGAGAAATATTACTGTGTAAACACTACAAGTTCATAGGAGGCTGTTAATGAGCAAGTCAAATTGTTGGGAAATAAAAAAATGCGGAAGAGAGCAGGGAGGGGTGAAAACAGGTGAGTACGGAGTATGTCCGGCTGCAGCGGATACATCTTCCAATGGTGTTAACGACGGGAAAAACGGAGGCCGCATATGCTGGGCCGTTGCCGGGACTTTCTGCGGAGGTAAAGTGCAGGGAGACTATGCGCAAAAGCAGGTATCCTGTATGGCATGTGAAGTTTTCAAACAGATTAAGACAGAGCAGGGATCAGGCGATTTTATGTTAATGAAATCCGGCCAGTCATACCAGGCAGCAAATCACTAACGTACTGATACGCTAAGAAAGAACTAAAAACCACGGAGGCGTATAAAAAATCCTTTTCTGCGCCTCCGTGGTTTAGTGGTAATAATCTGAGTAACAGTGATGTCCAATAATAGCTGTAAATCCTCTTATTTCAAAACTGCCTTTCTGCTATGTCAGGTACATTTCTAAAAACTATCTTTATGAACATGATAATATGTTAATAGCACTGTGAACAGCAACGCTTGCTGCTAATTAGTATAAACGTTAAAAAAGGCGGACCTGATGAAAAGAAAAGCTGCAGGCAATTATAAGGCAATGAAAATTAAATTTGTGGAAGCAGTTCATGAGATTAAATCGCGGGACATAGCATTTGTTTCGCTTACTTCCAAAAAGGACAGTGAAGTTCTTGTATTGCCTGAAGGGCATAAGTCGATATCATTGGGCATAGGGAACAAAAAAGATATAAACCGCAGGAGATTTATTCTGCAAAGCCGTAAAATTATTAGCCTTGCAAAGCAAAATAAAATCAGAAGACTGGTCATTAACTTTTCCGACTTTGACATGCCGCACTTAAAAATAAGTGCCGGTGAGATCGCTGAAACTCTGGCGATTAATTTTGAAATGGCAAATTTTGAATTCATCCTGTATAAAACTCCCCCTGATGATGGCTGGGGATTTGTTGATGAGTTGATTATTGTATCCAGTGATAATGAAGTAAAAAGAGGGTTCCGTAAAGGCGGAATAATAGGAGAAGGGGTAAATGACTGTCGCATACTGGCCAACTCCCCCGGGGGAATAATGACTCCGCGGATCCTCGCAAAAAAAGCAATAGATTCAGCAAAGAATACTCCTGTAAAAGTCAGTATTCTCGGGACCAAAGAATTACAAAAACTGAAAATGGGAGGTGTTCTCGCTGTTTCCAGCGGGTCACAGGAGGAGCCTAAGTTTATTGTTCTTGAATATTTTGCGGCTGGTAAAGAAAAACCCATCGTATTGATTGGCAAGGGTGTCACCTTTGATTCCGGCGGTCTTAATCTTAAGCCGACTGACAGCATGAATGGAATGCATACTGACATGAGCGGTGGTGCGTCTGTGCTTTCCACAATAATGATGGCTGCAAAATTGAAACTAAAGAAAAATATCGTCGGTCTGATACCGGCAGTTGAAAATATGCCTTCCGGCTCCAGCTATCGTCCCGGTGACATACTGAAAACCATGTCCGGCAAGACTATAGAGGTACTTAACACTGATGCTGAAGGCAGGATCATCCTTTCCGATGCTTTAACGTACGCAAAAAAATATAACCCCAAACTTGTAGTGGACATTGCGACATTAACGGGAGCAGCAATGATCGCGCTGGGGCAGCGCGCTTCCGCCATTTTCACAAAGAGCGATAAACTTGAGCAGCAGTTCCGTGATCTGGGAGAGAAGAGCGGCGACTATGTCTGGCCGCTTCCTTTGTGGGATGAATATGAAGCAGACATCCAGGGGACATTTGGTGACATTGCCAATACGGGAAAAACTCGATATGGAGGTGCAATTACTGCTGCCATGTTTTTGTATCAGTTTGCCAAAGACTACCCATGGGTCCATATTGATATTGCTCCCAGAATGACGGCGGTGGATGATGAGTTTTTAGCTAAAGGGGCCAGCGGTGCTCCTGTTCGTCTTTTGATCAAGTTGCTGGAAAGTTTTTAAAAATAACATCCAACGTCCAACGTCCAACGTCCAACGTCCAACGTCCAATGAAAAATAAATACCGCTTTTCCCATTCAACATTCGATGTTGGGCGTTCAATGTTCGACGTTCATCTTTTTTCTTTCCCTGATTTCATGTCTTTACAGTAACTTAAAGCTCTTGCATTTTGAATGTATGGCCTCTAATAACGTTGAAAACATGATAGACGGGACTGCTATCGAGTGATACAATAGAAGTATAGATCACGCGACAAAGCCAAACCCTTCGCAAGGAGGGGACGGAAAGCGGCGGATCTTTTAAGTTGAAGATGGCCGAGCTGCCGAAGGATCAAACCTGAGGAAGTTCGGTTTTTTATTTGTAAAAGGCCGGATGACCTCTATTTAAGGAGGAAAGAAAATGTATGGTCTTAGTATCTCAGAGATCCTGTTCATGGCAATTGTGTTTGTCCCGCTTTTACTATTCCAGGTAGGCATGGCTGTTTTGTATATGTATATCATATATTTGAAATTCAGGGATAGCTTTTCGCATATGCTGCACTTGCCTCATAGAAGAGCACATTAGTACTGTTTTTGAACAAGTGTTATTAACCGCTAACACCGGGGAAATACTATCGCGTAAAGCTCCATAGTACGCCGTCGTAAGCATCTCTCTTATGCTGCGCGCCTTGAAGTTCTCTAATTTCTACGCCCGTGAAGTCCGCATTCTTTTTTCTCAGGTTCTTCCCACCACCAGCGGCCTGCGCGAATTTCTTCACAGGTACTGATTGCTCTTGTGCAGGGCTCACACCCGATGGATGGATATCCTCTTTCGTGCAGTTTGTTAAACGGGACATTGTGCTTTCTTATATATGTCCATACATCCTGGTCCGTCCAGTCAGCCAGAGGGTTAATTTTTATGATGTTGTTTAATTGGTCGGTTTCTATTTTATGAATATCGGTACGTGTTACGGACTGTTCCTGTCTTAAGCCGCATACCCATGCATCAAGGTCTTTTAGTTTTTCCAGTAACGGCTCTATTTTCCTTACTCGGCAGCATAATTTCCTCATGTCCGAGTTTTGATAAAAGAGATTGACCCCATGGGTTTCAACCATCTCTTTAACTCTGTTATTATCAGGAAAGCGCACCTCTATATTGATATTATATCTTTCCTGTATTTCCTCAATTAATTCGTATGTCTCCCTGTGCAGCCTTCCTGTATCAAGAGTGAATATATTAATCGCAGGGTTTATCTTAACGGCCATATCTATCAGTACAACATCTTCGGCTCCAAAACTAGAAGCAATCCCAATCTTGTTACCAAAAGTTGTCAATGCCCATCTTAATGTATCTTTAGCTGTTCTATTGTCTATATTTAAATCTGTATGAATATCTTCAATTGCTGTTTGCATTCTGATCTCCTTTTTACTGAGCGCCTACAGGCTGAATAATATCTGCTGTACTCTTCTCCACAAGCACTCTGAATGAAAGTCCCTCGGGAGTAACTTGAAGGACACTGTAACCCTCATCTTTCAAGCTTCTTGTTACGTTTACGATCGGCTCTCCTTCATCAAGATAGAACTCAATCGTATCTCCTTCAGGCAGTTCCTCCATTGCTACTTTTGCTCTTACAAAATTCATTGGGCAGCTAACTCCTCTCAGGTCAAGAACCTGTTGTTCTTTTTCAGACAGTATTTCCGCAAGCGCCTTATCAACGCCGATCCTGTCTAGGGTATGTCCGAACCTCTCCTTTTTCCGACCGTTCCTGACATAAAAATCAAAGGCGCGTTTTATGTAGCGCAGCAGTTCATCTTTTGATTCAATTAAAACCTTAGCCTTTGTACCGAGGCGTGGTTTTTTGCCCATAGTACCGCCAAGATAAAGTGTGTAACCGCTTTTTTGAGCTTCCCATGCGTTTACCGGGCAGTTGTTGATGCACAGACCGCATAATATGCATTTATCCAGGTCCAATACATAACTCTCTTCCCTTTTCTCCAGTGCCTGGGTCGGGCAGATATTAAGGCACAGTTTGCAATTGATGCATTTCTCTTTATCCCAGCCCGGCAGCACTCCTCCCATTACGCCTATATCATTTTCTACAGGCTTGGAGCAGTTATTGGGGCA
>PIVU01000481.1 GCA_003354025.1 Nitrospirota bacterium | reverse complement strand
TTTCCCGGACCTGGCTTGACGGCCTGGTAATTTCAGGTCAAATCTGGATATCAATAATTCCAAGTTGTATGGCATATTGAATTAATTGTGACAGATTGTCCATTTTAAGTTTTTCCATATTATTGGACCGATGGGACTCTATAGTGCTAGGACTCACACAGAGTGTTTCAGCAATTTTTTTGGTTGAGCTTCCCTCAACCACCATCTGGAACACCTCCCTCTCCCTATTGGATAATGTATTGTACAGCTCCTCTTCCAGGGATTTTTTATTCATTCCCACATAATCCTCAATCACCCGGCTGGAAATGGAAGGGCTCAGGTAGGTATTCCCTTCAATTGCGCTTTTTACCGCTTTGACAATATCTCTGCTGGCAGCGTTCTTCAGCAGATATCCGGACACCCCCAACCCTAAAAGTTCACGAATGTACCGCCCGTGATCATGCATTGAAAGGATAATTATTTTTGTACCCATTCCAGCCTGTTTGATTTGCCTGGTTGCTTCGATGCCGTTCAATTCCGGCATGGCAATATCCATGATCACGATGTCCGGCCTCAGATCCTGAACCTTATTTACCGCATCTCTTCCATCCTTGGCTTCACCAACAACCTGAATATCCTTTTCTTCCTTTAAAATCTTCTTCAGCCCCTGGCGGACAATGGCATGATCATCTGCAATGACGATTGTAATGGGTTTATCGCTCATGGGTCTCCTGTAATCCTCTTTGAAGGTATTCATTCATTGACGCACTTGTATTATTTATGGGTATTTCAATCCTGATGCGGGTGCCCTGCCCCCTCACAGACCTTAAGACAAACTTCCCCCCCTGCATCCTTGCTCTTTCCCGCATGGACAACAGCCCCAGTGCAGGCCTTCCCTGGTGATCCTCATCCGGATCAAATCCAACTCCATCATCATCTGCAATAAAAATAATTGAGGGATATCCCCTGATAATAGACAACTTAAAAGACTTGGCACGGGCATATTTTAAGGTATTTGAAAGTGCTTCCTGGGAAAAACGGTATAACACGGTCTCTATGTCCGGATTGATTCGTCCTGAAAAACCGATCATCTTGAATATTATATCCATGGGAGTCTGTTCTGCAATCTCGGAAATATATTGATCCAGTGCCGGTTCAAGCCCGAGATCAGTCAGCAGCGCAGGGTGCAGTCTGTGGGAAATACGGCGCATTTCCAGATAGGTATGATTAATCTGCCCCTTTACATGATGAAGCAATGTCTTTGTTTCATACGCTTCAACGGGAATTCTATTTTCAACCGCATCCAGTTTCAGATTAAT
>PIVU01000480.1 GCA_003354025.1 Nitrospirota bacterium | reverse complement strand
AAGGGTCGGTAATGCGCTCATGGACTTCTATCAACTTGCCTTTATGATAGATGGATACCTGTGTGGAATTTCCTATTATTATCACTTTCCGGCCAATGTGTTCTTCCTCTACGGAGTAGTATTTGTTACGGAACCGCACATGGCCGTCCTTTCTCACTTTGCCTTCATGAAACTCTTCAATCTCATATGCAATTGCCGGTAAGGACTTTAATGCCGGTCTTTCTTCTTCTGAAAATACATCAACAGGTTTTTTACGTGTGGTGCCGTGTATTCGTTCATTGGCAATTGCAACCTTTTTGTTGATATAGTCCTGAGACTCGGCAAGTCCGTACCATGCATTGCCATGTGCCTGGTATAGTCTTCTTACAAAAGGCATCATCCTCTCGACTTTGCCCTTCAGTTGCGGAGTTCGGGGCGGAAGACATTCAATCTGGGTCCCGTAATGCGCGGCAAACCTTTCATATACAGGGTTTAAAAGAGGTTCGTACTTTGAGGCCTCAAGGGCAAAACACTTTGGATTGTCTGAAACGATCTTTTTTGCCACTCCGTCCAGTTCTCTGATTATATCTTCAAGAACTGTAAGTGTTGTTGTTACATCGTGTGTCCATACAAGACGGACCAGCATGTATCTTGAGTGTCCCATTATCCCGACAAAGGCCCAGAGAGTCCGCTTTTTGCCGCTTTCCGAATCTATTACATCCCTGAGTTTGCCCCAGTCAATGATGAGCGCCTCTCCCGGTGTATGGATAATCTCTCCAACAATCTTTCTCCTTGCCTCTTCTCCAAGGCTTGTCAGTTTATACCGATGTAAAAACCGGTAAAAGCTTGAGCGTCCTATATTCACCGGAAGTTCTTCATATATGCTGATCGGCTGCCATCCGGCCTGCAGACGATCTTTAATCCATTTCTTCTCTCCCTGTAATTGCATATCCGCTTCTGACTTCTGCAATGACCGCCCATCTACTGGGTCCGGGTATAGTGCTTCAGGATAAGGGGGAATCGGTGTGTTCCCGTCCAGATATCCGTATTCCCGCGCCATTTCTCTTGTATGGGACACTCGATTCCTCCCCACCTTCAGATCTCGGCATACCTTATTAAAGCTTTTGCCCGCAACCAGTTGCTCTACTATCTTCCTCTCCATTAACCGCCTCCTGTTCTGCTTTGTCATTAATGCCCTCCTTGAATTGTTCAAAAGAAGACATCATAACAGCTTTCTCAGGTGGTCTCGGTTTGCTGGGATTGAACCCCCAAATACCGGTCTCGTTTTGCTGGAAACAGGTACCCTTCAACTGGTACCGTT
>PIVU01000038.1 GCA_003354025.1 Nitrospirota bacterium | reverse complement strand
AGAGTCCGTAGTGCCATGATGTACTGATGATTTTATATGGTAATGAATGAATCCTGAACTTGTCTGCCTCGCTCTTACCCTTCCTTATCCCTATCCAGTATCCATTGAGCGGCTTCCTTTAAATCTTTTGCGATGAACGCAGCGCTTGAGTTTGCGAATAACGGCGTTGATGAGAGGAGTATGCCCGTTGCCCCGGTTTTTTTTGCGAGCAAAACATCGGACTCTTTGTCCCCTATGACATAGGACTTTCTGAAATTCATTTTGTGCTTAAGTCGTGCCTGAAGGGCCATGAGCGGTTCAGGTTTTCTACAGAAGCATTTATCGTCGGGGTGGTGAGGGCAATAGTAGAAATCATCAATATGTAGTTTTTCCTGCAGGTGCTTGTTGGAGTCAATTGTGAAATGTTCATCCACTATTCCTCTGCCTATTCCTGACTGGTTTGTGACTCCTATGAGCAGAAATCCTGCATCTTTAAGCTTTAGCAGATTCCCCTTTGTACGGGGTAGTATTTTCAGGTCATCAAAGGTGTTGAGGTAATGTTTATCTTCAATAATCGTTCCGTCTTTATCAAGGAAAACAGCTTTGTTCTGTGGTATGAGTTCCTTTACTGCACTGAACACTTCACCTGCTGAAACTTTAGTCATGCAGTCAACATGTTCCTCCGGGCATTCCCGTTTCATGCATGGTGCGCAGGGCAGGTCTTTAGATATGGTCCTGTGCTCATCTCCAAAAGGAGCGGTTGTTTTTCGGTTTGTTGATCCGAATATTGCGACAGTGGGCACGTACAGTGCAGCAGCCATATGCATGGGGCCGGAATCGTTTGTGATAAATATATCGCATTCAGATATGAGTGCGGCAAGTTCTCTTAGAGTTGTTTTGCCTGACATTGCAAGCACCTGAGACTTTGCGTTTATAGAAGAGATTTTATCCAGTTCAGCAATGATTTCATCGGCAATTTCGACTTCCGCTTCACTGCCGAATATGATGACTCTGCCTTTCAGATCAGATATTATATTTACAATAAGTTCTGCAAACCTTTCCGGGAGCCATCGTTTTGCTGAGCCGTAGGTTGCCCCTGGATTGATGCCGATAAGCGGCAGGGCATCATTGTTCAGTGAAGAGGTAATTTTATTTCTGGCCTGATCTCTTTCATCATCAGTCAGGTTTAAATAGGGATGTACATCCGATGTCTTAATGCCGATATGTTCTAACAAGTCAAGGTAATAAAAGACCTGGTGTTTAGCAAGGGTATCTTCCTGTACAGGCACTGCTTCTGTAAGAAGAAATCCCCTGCAGTCCCTCTTGTACCCCGTCCTTTCCGGTATTCCTGCAAGCCATGTTATAAGTGCGGCATCAAATGCATTTTGAAGAAGTATTGCCCGGTCGAAACTTCTTTTACGAAGCAGTTTGGCAAGTCTGAATTTACCGATGATTCCGGAATATTTATCATCATACAGAATTATGTCATCAATGTCGGGGCTTGCGCTGAACAGTTCTGCAGTCCACGGTTTTGCGAGAAGGCTGATATGTGCATCGGGACATGCCTTGCGAATTGCATGAATTGCAGGCATTGTCATCACTGCATCGCCGATCCAGTTTGTCCCTCGTATGAGTATTTTTTCTGTATGTTCATTCATGGGAATATAAGCAGAATTTGTAACAGCACAGGCTGCTTCTTTATCTCCCTCTTTGGTAAAGAGGGCCTGCGTGCCGGTAGGCAGGGGCAGGGGAGATTATTTAAAAGTATTATAACTATTTTAATGAAATGATAATCCGGGGATTAATTACTTCCCGGTTCTCTTCTTTATTACAGTCTTCTTCTTTGCTACAGTCTTCTTCTTTACTACAGTCTTCTTCTTTGCTGCAGTCTTCTTCTTTGTTACAGTCTTCTTTTTTGAAACGGTTGTTTTATGTTTACTGCCACCTTTAAGTGCATCAGAAAGTTCCTGGAGTTTCTGAGCAACCAGGTGATTAAATGTGCCCTTTGGATAGGTTCCGTTCTTTTTCATCTCTCCCGGTTCCATTCCGGTCAGGATTTCTATGCTGTCTTCAACATTATCTATAGAGTAGATATTGAACTTTTTCTTTTCAACAGCTTCTACTACTTCTCTATCAAGCATTAAGTTATTCAAATTTCTTCGGGGTATGATAACTCCGTGTTTTCCGTCCAGGCCATTTAGTTTGCATAACTCAAAAAAGCCTTCGATTTTCTCATTAACTCCGCCGATGGGCTGGACTTCACCATGCTGATTCATGGACCCTGTAATAGCGTATGTCTGCTTAATGGCGACTCCGGTTATGCTGCTTAAAATAGCGTAAACTTCTGCACAGGTAGCGCTGTCGCCTTCAACTCCTCCGTATAACTGTTCGAATGTCAGGGATGCTGTCAGACTGAGAGGCTGTTTAGTTGCATACTTCCCGCCAAGATAAGCGGTTAATGTGAAAATTGCTTTTTCATGAATCCTGCCGCTCATCTTTGTTTCTCTTTCGATATTGATTATGCCGGCCCTGCCTGCGTAGGTCTTTGCAGTTATTCTTGAAGGGATTCCGAAGCGGTAATCACCGAGATCAATAACTGACAGAGCATTGATCTGGCCTGTTACTGCGCCTTTAGTATCGATAAGAATTGTCCCTTCTTCCGTTGCCTCAAGTATTTTCTTTTCTACCTTATTTACTCTGTATTTCTTTTCATTAAGGGCTTTTTCTACATCATTAGCTGTTACTACTTTGTTTTTGTTATGCCTGGCCCAGTAGTCTGATTCTCTGATAAGGTCAGCGATATCACTGAATTTTGCAGATAATTTTTTCTGGTGATCAGCAAGCCTTGAGCCGTGTTCAATTACTCTTGCAACTGCATCTCTGTCAAAAGGATGTAATCCTCTTTCTTCACATTTTGTCCGGACAAAGCTGGCATACTTTAGGGTGTTCTCCTCACTTCTGTCCATACGGTTTTCATAGTCAGCTTTGATTTTGAACAACTCCCTGTACTCTTCATCGAGGTTGTAGAGCATGTAATAAAGGCGGGGGGTTCCGACTAGTATAATCTTTACATTGAACGGCATTGCTTCAGGCCTGAGACTAACGGAAGACATCAGGCGGTACTGCTCCCAAACATCCTCTACCTTGATTTCTTTTTCCTTTATTGTCCTCTTGAGAGTGTCATATGAAAATATATTCTTGAGTAATTCAAGTGCATCAATAACAAGATAACCGCCGTTTGCCTGCTGGAGTGAGCCTGACTTTATCATTGTGAAATCGGTAATGGCAACTCCATATTGCAATTTGTGCTCTACCCGTCCGAACAGATTGTAATAGGTAGGGTTGTTTTCCACAACAACAGGGGAGCCCGTAACATCCTTGTTATTTACGAAAACATTGACCTGGTACTTTACGAACGAAGGTTCGGTCTTGGCCGGCTTCATGAATGGCAGGGCAGGAGTCTGTTCTTCCTGGGGCTTGAAGTCGTCAAGGTGATCAAGCATATCTTCCCTAACAGTGTCGAGATATTTAGAGATTGCTTCATTATTTTTATACTTGGTTCGTACTTCATCAATTCTATGGCCGATTGATGAGAGAGTTGCCTGCTTCTCAAGGTCTTTCATGCCGGCCTTGATCTTCTTTTCCTCTTCCCGTACGATTCGTATTGCGTCATCCAGTTTTTCCTGGAGAGCTTTGCCTATAGCTTCCACTTTCTTTTTGACGCCAGGCTCAAGGTCTTCATATTCTTCTTCACTAAGAGTTTCCCCGGTCTTTTTTACCGGCACAAGGGCGAGGCCGCTGACCGTTTTTCTGAGAGTGAAATCTTTGCTCTTCGCTTCTTTTTCAAGGTCTGTAAAATATTTTTTCTGCTTCTGCTGAAAATCCTCCAGAATCTTGGTCCTCTGTTTTTCATATTCCTTTGACTCGAATATTTTCGGAATTTCCTCCCTCAGAGCTGTTATAAGTTCATCCATGTCTTTCTGGAAATCCAGGCCTGTGCCAGAGGGTAGCCTGAGGGTGCTTGGTATGTCCGGGTTTTTGAAATTGTATACATAACACCAGTCATCCGGAACCGGTTCTTTTTTAGATTTGTTATTGAGGATTGTTTTAATGGTAGTAAGTTTCCCGGTTCCGCTCTCTCCGAGTATGTATATGTTGAAGCCGTGGCTGTCAATGCCAAGTCCGAAATCCAGGGCGCTGAGGGCCCTTTTCTGACCGATAGTCTCTTTGAGGGAAGTTATGTCCTTTGTTGTTTTAAAGGGCAGTTCCGATGAATCACAGCAGAAGTAAAGTTCGTCTCTCTTGATTTTCCTTAACATAGTCAGGCCTCCAATATATATAAATACAATTGATGTATAACTGTTTGCTGGAAATTAATGAATTGCTCACATTATATCGTTCATTGAATTTGATGACAAGTTTTATTTTGTTTTTTATCTCGAAAAATGATTGCTTATAATACCGGCATTGGTCCGTGGAGAGAGCCTGCGGCTGCAGAGCATGGTTAATTCAGTGCAGTTAAGGTTTGTGGCTTACCCTCGAGGATGATGCAGCTTATGGATCTTTCTCAGGCGCTCGGGAGTGACTTTGGTATATATCTGTGTTGTTGAGATATCAGTATGGCCGAGCATTTTTTGCAAAGCCCTTAAATCAGCTCCGCCGTCCAGAAGGTGGCTGGCAAAGCAGTGCCTCAGCGTGTGGGGAGAAATAGCAATCGATAGATCTGATGAGTATGTTTTAAGTAATTGCCACAACCGTTGACGTGTCATTGGTTTTCCGCCTTTTGCCAGAAACAGGTAAGGGCTGGTTCGATTTCTTAATAAGTCGGGCCTTGACTGGTCAATGTATTGTTGTACCGTCTTCAGAGCTGTTTCATGAACGGGGACTACCCGCTCTTTAGAACCCTTGCCCATGATTGTGATAAACCCAGCCTCAAAATTTATGTCATTTATTTTTATCTTTATAATTTCACTGGCACGAAGTCCTGAGGAATATAACATTTCGAGCATTGCGCGGTCTCTCAGGGACAGTTTTTTGCCTGACGGTTTGCTCAGTAATTCAGCGACTTCCTCAGTGCCGACTATCTTGGGGATTCGCTTCCAACCTCTGGGGGTTGAGACGTTTTCAATAGGGTCTTCCTTAATAATGCCTTCCAGAAGCATGAACTTGCAGAGTCCTCTAAGGGCTGCAATGTTTCTTGCCAGTGAAGAAGACTGTATCCCTGAGTCACGTAGATTCATTAAGAAGTCAGTGAGGTCCTGCCTTGAAAATCTGGTAAGAGTTCCGCCTGATTTTTCCAGGAAAGTCCTGAATTTTCTTATATCCCGGTCATAGGCTTCCAGAGTATTGGCTGAAAGTCCTTTTTCTACAGTGAGGTAATTTAAAAATCTCTCCAGAGGATCTATCATTATTATGAGGATAACCGATAACTCCTTTGAGACGCAAGATTTTAGGTGGAAAATAGACTGTTCAGAGGTGGGAGTCAGAAGTTGAAGAGTTCAATATGCATTGTGTTTGTCATAACTGACTATTAATAATGTATTAAGTGGGAAGAAGTGTTGTATTGCATCTAATTATTCGCTATTATGGGTGAAGCCTTTTAAAGTATGTTTATTCAGGGGGGCAACTATAAATAGTGCTTATCCCTATATTAGACCACAAAATATAGTAATTCTCTCTTTTTCCTGATTTTTTCTCTTGACAACCATTGACAGCCTCCATATACTTTTAGAGTGGTAGAAAGTGCCACTTATTATCATAATGTGGAGATAAATTGGAATTTTGTGGTAAACATAACAACTCTTTGGATGCTAAAGGTAGACTCATTATTCCTGCTGCCTTTCGTGAGAATCTTTCATCCTATGATAGTACCACATTATTTATTACCAATGATGTGTTTGACAAGTGCCTGATCGCATATCCAGTAGCGGAGTGGAAAAAGCTGGTTGAAAAAGCTAAATCCCGTCCGCAGACTTATGATGGAGTTAAGTATTACATGCGAAGGGTCATTGGCTCTGCAACCAAATGTGAAATGGACAAGCAGGGGAGAGTCCTGATTTCAGCTGCGCTAAGAAAAGATGCCGGACTGACCGGTGAAGTTGTACTGATAGGTCTCGGTGACAAAATAGAAATCTGGGACAGTGGGGAACACGATAGTGTAAATGATTTGTCACCGGCTCAAAAAGAGGCATTCAAGGAGGAATTTCATCAACTCGGCTTGTAAATGGAAATAATTCATGTCCCGGTAATGCGGGAGGAGGTCTTAGAGGCTTTGAAGATAAAGGATACAGGAATCTATGTTGATGCGACACTTGGTCTTGGCGGGCATTCAGAAGGGATTCTGCAGCAGGCTGACAACTGTACTCTCATAGGGATAGATAGGGACAACAGGGCAATTTCTATAGCAAAAGAGCGTCTAAAATGTTTCCGGAATGTCCATCTTGTAAGAGACAGTTTTTCCAATATTCGCAATGTTGTGCATGACCTTGGATATGACAGAGTGAATGGAATAATTCTTGATGCCGGAGTATCTACTCTTCATTTAAAGACTGAAGGTGCAGGATTCAGTTTTCTCAGAGACGAGCCCCTTGATATGAGAATGGACCAAAGGCAAAAACTTACGGCCGGTGATGTGGTTAACAGGTATCCTGAAAAGGAACTTGCCTCAATAATCTACGAATATGGAGAGGAATGGCGTAGCAGGCGCATTGCAAAGGCAATAGTTTATGCCAGGAAGAAGCAGTCCATCAACTCCTGTAAAGAGCTTGCTGATATTATTCAAAAATCGATTGGAAGACATGGCCGGATCCATCCTGCTACGAAGACTTTTCAGGCGATTCGGATAGAGGTTAATAAGGAACTGGACGAATTGTCAAACGCCATTGACGCCGGTGCGGAACTGCTGGAGCGTGAGGGAAGGTTCTGCATTCTTTCATATCATTCACTTGAAGACAGAATTGTAAAAAATGCCTTTAAGAAGCTGGCAAAAGACGGCATGTTTAAAATTATTACAAAGAAACCTCTTGTCCCCGGGGCAGGAGAAAGTAAATTGAATCCTTCATCAAGAAGCGCGAAATTCAGAGTAGGAGAAAGACTATGACCCGAAGCAGAGTCAAGAATCACAAAAGAAAAGGGGCATGTATAAAATTTGGATTAATTCTATACCTGAGTTTTTGTCTGTTTGCAATTGTCTGGATGAGAGCAGCTGTTGTCAACCTGGAGTATGAACTTGGCGACCTGGACGGGATGAGGGCTGATTTGACAATTGAAAGGAAGCATGTGTCTGCTCAGAGAGCAAATGTATACTCCACTGCAAAAATAGAAAAAGTAGCGCTCAGGCAGCTAAAAATGATAATGCCTGATAGAGATAGAGTTTATTATGTGGACAAAACCTCTTCAGCGAGGCCTTACAAGGCGTCCATGAAGTGATCATGAACTATACGTGCTATGGGAGTGA
This sequence comes from Nitrospirota bacterium, assembly GCA_003354025.1. Classification (GTDB taxonomy): domain Bacteria; phylum Nitrospirota; class Thermodesulfovibrionia; order UBA6902; family UBA6902; genus Glo-13. The sequence goes on along the minus strand of PIVU01000038.1, from coordinate 15,774 downwards.
ATGGTTTAATGGAAGACACGAAAATTATAGTATTTTGGGATGAAGAGTAAATAAGCGTCAAGAAGCAGCAATGCATTTATAAACATATAACTCAATTTGTGAGAAATCTGCATAATGGGCCGAAGAAGACAACAGGCATTAGACACTAAGAAGCTTTGGGATGAAAATCCTGCGGAAATACCTCTCAAAAAGAGCAGGAAAAGAGCAGTAGTACTCGTTACTGTTATTTTCTTCGGCTTTGCTGTGATTGTTCTCCGTCTTGTCGGGCTTATGGTAATGGACCATGACCGGCTGTCAAAGAGGGCGGCACAGCAGTATAACCAGGAGAGAACACTGAAGCCGCAAAGAGGTGTCATTTGGGACAGGAAGATGAGAGAAATGGCTGCCAATATTGAAGTTGATTCCCTGTACGCGGTCCCAAAACAAATCGAAGATACAAGAAATCTCACAAGAACACTCGCCCCGTTTATTAAAATTTCATCAAAAGATCTCAATATGACTCTTCTAAAGAAGAGAAACAGAAATTTTATCTGGCTTGAGAGACAGATGGATCCCGGCAGGGCTGTGAAAGTTGCCGAGCTTAGAAAAAGGATGAAGTATAAGGGAATAAATTTTGTGCAGGAATCCAAACGCTACTATCCTAAAGGGCACACGGCCTCGCACGTAGTCGGCTTTACAAATATTGACAATAAGGGCATAGCAGGGCTGGAGTTAATGTATGACAAGTATCTTAAGGGAGAGGTGAGTAGTGTTTCTGTGAGCAGAGACGCACGCGGCAACAGTCTGGCCAGGGACATCAAGGAAGGTATTTCAGGGAATAATATTATTTTAACTATTGACGAAGGGATTCAGTACATAGTTGAAAGAGAACTTTCTAAGGCAATAAAGGAGTGGGAAGCAAAGGCAGCAGTTGCAATAATGATGGACCCCGGTACAGGGCAAATACTTGCAATGGCAAACTGGCCGACCTATGATCCGAATAATGCCGGCAAATCAAAGGCTTATGCAAGACGAAACCGGGGCATTACTGACCTCTACGAACCGGGATCCACATTTAAAACTGTACTGGCTGCTGCTGCACTGGAAGAAGGTGTTGTTGAACTGGATGAAATGTTCGACGTATCTAAAGGATATATTGTTGTCGGGGGAAAAGCAGTCCGTGATACGCATAAAAATGAAACGCTTACTTTTCAGGAAATAATTCAAAAGTCGTCAAATGTGGGAGCAGTGCAGGTTGGGTTGAGACTGGGAAACGAAAAATATTATGACTATATCAAACGGTTTGGTTTTGGAGAGAAATCTGGAATAGACTATCCGGGAGAAGTAAAGGGAATCCTGAGAGATACAGGTAAATGGTCAGGAACATCGATTGCAGCTCTGTCTATCGGTCAGGAAATTGGAACAACTCCGCTGCAGATCCTGAGGGCTTATGCTGCGATCGCAAACAAAGGCGTATTGATGAAGCCATATATAGTTTCAGACATCATCTCTCCTTCAGGTGAAGTGTTAAAAAGAGTGACTCCTGAAATCGAAAGACAGGTTGTGTCTATGGATACAGCCGAGACTGTAAAGGACATTCTTAAAATGGTTGTCGAGGAGGGAGGCACTGCAAGAAAGGCCTATGTGCAGGGTAACCTTGTTGCAGGCAAGACCGGGACGGCACAGATTTTTGATACGAAAGCCGGGCGTTATTCCAGAAACAGGTATGTAAGCTCCTTTGTCGGCTTTGTGCCTGCCGATGATCCGAAGCTTGCTCTGATAGTTGCTGTTTATGAACCCCAGGGCGGCTCATACGGCGGCATAGTTGCTGCGCCCGTGTTCAGGAGAATTATAGAAAATACATTTTCATATATGGACGTGCCAATGGAGAAACATGAAAACCGGATTCTGCTTGTCAGTAGAAACCGATGAGTATAACGAATTATATAAGCTTTGCTCCAATGGAATAAATGACCATATTGGAACTATTAGAGGGGCTGAGAGTAAGCAAAATAACAGGTCCTCTTGATATTGAGATTAAAGGGATTGCATATGATTCAAGGTTAGTTGAAAAGGATTTTCTTTTTGTGGCTGTCAAGGGATTCACCGTTGACGGTCATGATTATATAAAGGACGCATTAAGCAGGGGGTCTGCTGCAATGCTGGTAGAAGAAGCAGTAGTAGGTGTAGAAATTCAGGAGTATGCTGCGCAGAATAAGGCAGCCTATGTCGAGGTTCCCGACAGCCGGGAAGCTCTTGCCCTCATTTCATCTGCTTTTTACGGACATCCATCAAAGAATCTGTCTCTTGTTGGAATTACAGGGACAAACGGCAAGACCACCACAAGTTTTATTGTGAAAAATATTATTGATACTGAAGGACATAAAACCGGATTGCTGGGAACTATCTGTTATATGAAAGGTGATGAGCCGGTATCGGCCAAAAATACAACGCCGGAGTCGCTTGATCTGCAGAGATACTTGAGCGAAATGGTAGACAGCAGAATGGACCATGCAGTGCTTGAGGTGTCATCACATGCTCTGGCATTGAGCAGGGTCAAAGGGTGTACTTTTAAAACTGCCGCATTTACCAATGTTACCCAGGACCATCTTGACTTTCACGGTACGATGGATGAGTACTTTAAAGTGAAGAGTAGTTTGTTTTCATACCTCGATGAAGGGGGCACCGCGGTGCTTAACATGGATGACCCCATGATAGGCGGGCTTGAAACAAAGCTGAACTGTGATGTTATTACCTATGGTATTGAAAAAGAGGCGATGATCAGGGCGGAGAACATAAGGGACAAAACTGTTTTGAGTAAAGATGGACGGCATGAAGTTCCCTGCGGAATGATATTTGATGTGCAGACCCCGGGAGGGGGATATAGCGTGGAATCAAAATTTATGGGGCGGTTTAATGTATACAACATACTTGCTTCAATAGGGATAGCATATTCTTTGAATATTAATACAGATGCGATTAGAAAGGGCATTGCCGGTGCAGGGCCGGTACCGGGGCGGTTTGAAAACATTGATATGGGTCAGAATTTTCTCTGTATCATTGACTATGCTCATACGGAAGATGCTCTCAGAAAACTGATAGAAGAAGCAAGGCATGTAACTGCGGGTAGAATCATTACCGTCTTTGGATGTGGCGGTGACCGGGACAGGTCCAAGCGGCCTTTGATGGGAAAAGCCGCATCTGAATTGAGTGATATTGCAGTCATTACTTCTGACAATCCGCGTGCTGAAAATCCTGAAACTATCATAAGAGATATAGTTCAGGGAATGAATAAAGATAATTATACTGTTTATCCTGACCGCGCCGAGGCAATCAGAATGGCGGTATCCCTGGCTAAGGAGGGTGACTCTGTTCTTCTCGCCGGAAAGGGTCATGAGGATTATCAGGAGATTGATGGAAGGCGATATAACTTTAGTGACAGAGAGATTGTAGGGAAGGCGATTAATGAGCACTTTGCCGGCAGCTTAAAAGGTCTGAATGATGATTGCTGACAGCTCATTGCTGAATAATATGCTGACAATAACAGTAGATGAAATCATTGAAGCAACAGGCGGAGAACTGCTTACTGATAAAGCAGGGACCTTCAGCGGGGTGTCTATCGATTCGAGGGCTATCGCTGCAGGTGAATTGTTCTTTGCAATTAAGGGTGACAAATTTGACGGTCATGAATTCCTTTATAGTGCTCTTGAGAACGGAGCCGGGGCTGTTGTGCATACCTGTCCGGACCATATTCCTGATGGGAAAATTGTTATTCAAGTAGAGGATACACTCCGGTCACTGCAGGACCTTGCTCATTTCATGAGAATGAAAAGCAACGCACCGGTAGTGGCTGTTACGGGGAGCAATGGAAAGACGACAACTAAAGAGATGATATATGCTGTGCTCTCCAGTAAGTATAAGACCCTCAGAACGATGGGCAACTTTAATAATCATATAGGATTGCCACTCACTCTTTTAAATCTTGGAAATGATGATGAAATGGTTGTCCTTGAAATGGGAATGAACGCCCTTGGTGAAATCAGCCGGCTCTGTGAAATTGCCGTTCCGGACCATGGAGTTATTACAAACATAGGAACTGCGCACATGGGCAGACTCGGAAGCCGTGAAGCTGTTAGAGATGCAAAGCTCGAAATTTTGGATGGGCTCAATGTAGCGGTGGTGAATGCTGATGATGATTTTTTGGTTCAGGGCATGAAAAGTGTACAGAATTTTCATGGTCGGGTCGTTACATTCGGTATAGAGAATGAGGCTGATGTAATGGCAAGAAATGTTTGTCCTTCTTCGAAGGGCAGTGATTTTATGCTTGATATTAAAAATGGTGAAACTGTGTCTGTAAACCTGAATGTTCACGGTCGCTTTAATGTATACAATGCTCTTGCTGCAGCGGCGGCAAGTTTCTCTCTAGGTATTCCTGTCCCGGATATACAAAAATCCCTGGAAACATATAAAGGTTTCCCCATGAGGTTTGAAATGACTAAAAAAGGCGGTATAACTTTTATTAACGATGCATATAACGCAAATCCTTCTTCCATGAAGGAATCGTTGCAAGGGCTAATTCAGGTTGGAGCTGCTGGAAGGCGGGTAGCGGTCCTTGGCGACATGAGTGAGCTCGATGAATTTTCAGATGATGAACACAGGAATATCGGAAAAGTTGTGTCTGAAATGGGGGTTGATGTATTTATAGCTGTAGGCATGAAGATGGGACTGGCTGCAAGAGAAAGCATGAACGTGGAGAATGGGAAATCCGTCCAGGAAGTGTACTCATTCAAGGATGTTGATTCTGCAAAAAAAGAAATCACGGAAATATTGAAAGAAGGAGACACTGTTCTCGTCAAAGGATCACGCTCAATGTCAATGGAAAGGATAGTAGGGGTATTGTAGATGCTGTATAAACTGTTTTATTCATTTCACGAAATATATTTCCCTTTTAATGTATTCAGGTACATTACCTTCAGGACCGCGCTGGCGACTATGACGGCCCTGATCATCACCCTTGTCATGGCCCCCTGGCTTATAGAGAAAATGAAGAAGCACAGTCTTACCCAGCAAGTCAGGCAGGACGGACCTAAGACGCATTTGAGCAAGGCCGGGACGCCTACAATGGGAGGGATACTCATAATAATGTCTGTGGTGATCAGTGTTCTTATGTGGGGCGATTTATCGAACAAATATATTCGCATAATGATAGCTGCTATAGTGGGTTTCGGCCTGATCGGTTTTGCCGATGACTACCTGAAAGCCATAAGGAAAAACCCTCAGGGGATGAAAGGATGGTATAAATTCGGCCTGCAGATTTTTCTTGCGCTGGGGATTGGTTTTCTCTTCTACCATAATCCCGATGATTTGCACATTGCAAAGCTGAGCATCCCGTTTTTTAAAAAATGGTTAATAGACCTTGGCTGGATTTACATCCCATTTACTATTCTTGTAATCGTAGGGTCCTCCAATGCGGTGAATCTTACTGACGGGATAGACGGTCTTGCAATAGGGCTTGTAGGCATAGCCTGTCTTGCCAATGGCGCGTTTGTGTATATATCCGGACATGCGGGTATTTCGCAGTACCTCCATGTGCTGCATCTCGCGGGCACCGGAGAGCTTACAGTATTTTGCGGAGCCATGTTTGGTGCGGCGCTCGGCTTCCTGTGGTACAACAGTTACCCCGCGGAAATATTCATGGGAGATGTTGGCTCACTGGGACTTGGAGGGGCGCTTGGTACACTGGCTGTAATAACAAAACAGGAAATTGTCCTTGCGGTTGTAGGCGGAATATTTGTTGTCGAGACCTTTTCGGTGATTATACAGGTGGCCTCATTTAAACTCACCGGAAAGAGAGTGTTCAAAATGGCTCCTATTCACCACCACTTTGAGGAAAAGGGGTGGCCTGAGCCTAAGATAATAATAAGATTCTGGATAGTAGGAGTTATACTGGCGCTGTTGAGCCTGACAACTTTAAAGATAAGGTGAGAGAAGCAGTAGTCAGCTGTCAGCTAAATAAATGATAAAAGTGAAAGATAAAATGAAAACATTTAAAGACAAAAAAGTCCTGGTGGTCGGTCTTGCCAGGAGCGGGGTTGGTGCTGCAAATCTTCTGTCTTTATGTGGAGCGAAAGTAACGGTAACGGATACTAAATCCGGGGATGATTTGGCGGACTGTATAAACAGGCTGAATCCGGGAATTCATGTTGTTGCCGGAGAGAGTCCACAGGAGATTTTTTCTAATGCCGATTTAATTGTAATAAGTCCGGGAGTTCCCCTTGGAATTAAGCCTTTAAAGTCTGCACAGGCCATTGGAATTCCTATAATCGGAGAACTTGAACTTGCCTATCACACGGTTGCGGGTTCCAAGTTGCGAGTCACCGGTGAATCAAATGAGATTCACTCCGGGGACCGTAACACGGAATCCGCAACTCTTCCCTTTATAGGTGTGACCGGAACGAATGGAAAATCAACAGTAACAACAATAGTGAATCTTATGCTTCAGGAGTCTGGATATCAAACACTTCTCGGCGGAAATATCGGCAACGCACTGACTGAAGAATTATTGAAAAATGGGTTTGGCGTCGATACAGCAGAGGGCGGCAAAGGCTTAAATCCTGATAGTCTTGATTATATTGTTGCCGAGATCTCCAGCTTTCAGCTTGAGACAATCAGCACATTCAGGCCGAAAGTAGGGGCTGTTCTCAACATAAGTCCTGACCACCTTGACAGGTATGAGAATATGGCTGAATACATTAATGCCAAGGAAAGAATTTTTGAAAATCAGATGCCTGATGACTATCTTGTTCTCAATGCTGATGATCCGCTGGTTATGGAAATGGTAGAGAATGCACGAAAAGACGGGCGCAGGGGAATGCCGCGAATTATCTATTTTAGTACCAGGAGAGAAGTGCAGGGAGTGTATTTGAAAGACGGGGTGCTTTATAGTAATCTGCCCTTCCCGGAAATATCCTGTTCAAACCTGCCCCTGCTTTCAGTGAATGATATAAGAATCAAAGGCATTCATAATCTTGAAAATGCCCTTGCGGCATCCCTGATTTCGCTGTTGTCAGGGTGTTCTCAACAGTCGGTAGCAAATGTTCTGATGAGCTTTCATGGACTTGAACACAGGATGGAACCTGTTGAAGGAGTAAATGGGATTGAGTTTATTAATGATTCAAAAGGGACGAATGTAGGTGCCGTTGCTAAATCACTTGAGAGTTTTGAAAATGTGATTTTGATAATGGGGGGGCTGGACAAAGGCAGTGACTTTTCTGTTCTGACCGGGCCGCTCAAAAAGAAAGTGAAACATTTAATACTCTTCGGAGCCGCAAAGGAAAAGATTGCTGAAGCAATTGGGAGTGCAGCGGATACTGTAATTGTAAGTGATCTGAATAAGGCAGTTGAGGTTTCAGCATCAAAAGCATCTGCCGGGGATACAGTACTGTTTTCTCCCGGCTGTGCGAGTTTTGATATGTTTAAAGACTTTGAGGAACGGGGTAGAGAATTTAAAAAAATAGTCAGGGAATTGAAAAGGTAAAAGAAAGTTAACAATGCATATTAATACTAAAGATACAAGAAGCATATTTATTTCCGTCATGATACTTGTGGGAATAGGCACCCTGATGGTCTACAGTTCAACTGCTCTGATGTCAATGAGGAAGTACGAGAGCGGCTTTCATTATCTGTGGAACCACATCTTTACAGTTTGTGTAGGTGTTGCCGCGATGATTGTTCTGGCAAAGACAGATTACAGAAAGGTAAGACCGGTGGTGTACATACTGCTGGGAATTTCTTTCATCATGCTTGTACTTGTCTTTGTGCCGGGCATCGGAGTCGAAGCCAACGGTGCGAGAAGATGGCTCAGATTATGGCCTACTACGTTTCAGCCTTCGGAATTTTTAAAGATAGTGATGGTGATATTTCTTGCTGATTACATGGACAGGAACATCCACAGAATGAAGGACATTCGATACGGTATTTTAATTCCCATAGGTGTGATGCTCTTTTTTCAGGGGATCATAATGATGCAGCCTGACTTTGGGGCAGTGATGAGCCTGGGGATACTGACGGTTTGCCTTCTAATTTTGGGCGGTGCCAGATTGCGCCATATTGGTACATTAATTTTACTCGCGATGCCGGTAATGTATGTTGTTATATTTTCGTCTGCTTACAGAATGAAGCGCGTTATGTGTTTTACAGACCCATGGAAAGATCCCTTTGATTGTGGTTTCCAGCTTGTACAGTCCTTTATTGCCTTTGGGAATGGCAGTTTTTTTGGAGTAGGCCTGGGGGGAAGCAAACAAAAATTGTACTACCTGCCGGAGGTCCATACGGATTTTATTTTTTCATTGATAGGGGAGGAGTTGGGCCTTGTCGGAGCATTGGTGGTAATCGGTCTTTTTGTGTGGCTTTTTACAAAAGGATACAGTGTAGCGTGCAGAACGAAAGACCCCTTCAGTTATTTTTTGACCCTTGGATTAACAATGATGATAGGAGTGCAGGCAATAATTAATTTTTCCGTTTCAACAGGATTAATGCCGACAAAGGGCCTGCCGCTTCCCTTTCTCAGCTACGGGGGGTCTGCTCAGCTTATTAATCTGGCTGCAGTCGGGATACTGATAAGCATATCTATCCGTAATGACAAGAGGGTGCTGGAAAATCGGTCATATTCGGAAAGTTACTCTTTATTCCCTGATCATTCAGGAAGGCAGATATGAATATAATAATTGCAGGAGGCGGTACGGGCGGACATCTTTTCCCGGCACTTGCGATTGCCCGGGGAGTTGAAAGGGCAATTCCGGGTGTTACAGTGACATTTGTAGGTACAGCCAGAGGGCTAGAGGCAAAGATCATCCCCAGAGAGGGTTTTGACATCAGGTTTATTGAGTCGGAAGGTCTGGTGGGGAAGAGTTTGTCCGGGACAGTTGCATCAGCTCTTAAAGTCCCTGGTTCAATAATAGAAGCGCGCCGTATATTAAAGGACATTAATCCGGACATGGTGATTGGTGTGGGAGGATACAGCTCGGGTCCTGTGCTTGCCTGCGCCAGGTTAATGGGTATCCCCACATTAATACACGAGCAGAATACGCTGCCGGGACTTACCAATAAAATGCTGGGTAAACTCGTTGATACAGTGGCAGTGACATATCATGAGAGTATAAAATATTTCCCGAAAGAAAAGACCTTCCTGACAGGTAATCCTGTGCGCACGGAAATAGTAGAGGGCAGCAGAGAGAGAGGCCATGAAATATTCAGCCTTGCAGGCGACCGATTTACGGTTTTCATATTCGGGGGCAGCAGGGGGGCCAGTCATATTAATCATGCTGTAGATGAAGCACTCGAGTATCTTGAACCATACAGAGATAAAATCCAGTTTCTGCACCAAACAGGAGAAGCTGAATTTGATGTTATGAAGGAAACGTACAGTAGCAGAGGATTTAAAGGGACTGTTATGCCCTTTGCTTATGAGATGGCCGATGCCTATGCTGTAGCTGATTTAATAGTTTCCAGGGCCGGTGCAACAACCCTGGCAGAATTGACAGCCTGTGGTAAAGCAGCCATCCTTGTTCCTTACCCTCATGCAGCGGCAAACCATCAGGAAATTAATGCGAGAAAGCTGTGGGACATCGGGGCGGCCCACGTGATTCTGGACAGGGACCTGAACGGCAAGTCGTTGTCGGACACGGTCAGGTATATGATGGAAGAACCGGAAGCTATTCCTGAAATGGCCCGGATCAGTAAATCACTGGGCAGCAGTGAGGCCACTGGAAAGATCATAGAGCTAATTAAAGGATTGTTTAAAAGGAAGAGAGGAAAAGAAGTCATCGGTTATAAATTGTTTTATTAAGAGAAGCAGGTATAACCGGGCTGAAGATTATGTATAAGAGATTTGAAAAAGTTCATTTTGTCGGGATTGGCGGCGTCGGGATGAGCGGTATAGCTGAAGTCCTGAATAACCTTGGATATGAAGTTGAAGGTTCGGACATGAAAGAATCGGAGACTACAAACAGGTTAAAAAGACTGGGAATAAATGTCAGTATCGGGCATAAAGCAGAGAATGTGAAGGATGCTGATGTTGTTGTTACCTCATCAGCGGTTTCCCGTGACAACCCCGAAGTTAAGAGTGCCAGGGATTTATCAATACCTGTTATTCCCAGGGCTGAAATGCTTGCGGAGATTGCAAGACTCAAGTACGGCGTTTTAATCGCGGGTGCACATGGTAAAACAACAACAACTTCTCTTGTCGCCAGTGTGCTGGGAGATGGAAAGCTTGACCCTACAGTTGTTATCGGAGGGAAGTTGAAAGGAATTGACAGTAACGCGAAATTAGGGCAGGGGGAGTTTCTGGTAGCTGAAGCCGATGAAAGTGACGGGTCTTTCCTGAAATTGACACCGACAATAGCGGTAGTAACAAACATTGATAAAGAGCATATGGATTTCTTTAAGAATATTGATGAAATAAAAAAAGCATTTCTTTCATTTATTAATAAAGTTCCATTCTACGGACTATCAATTCTGTGCGGGGACAATGAGCATATAAGAGAACTCTTGCCAAAGGTGCAGAGAAGATTTATTACATATGGCCTGAGTGAAGGCCTTGACCTTGTGGCAAAAAAAATTAATACCGACGGGATCAGGTCGACCTTTGAGGCGGAATTAAACGGTAAATCACTGGGATTATTTGAGGTGCCATTAATAGGCGAACATAATGTATGCAATTGTCTCGCCTCAATAGCGGTAGCGAATGATCTGAAGATAAAGATGGATTTAATAAGAGAGTCTCTGAAAAACTTCAGTGGTGTTCAGCGAAGATTTGAACATAAAGGGATTGTAGACGGCATAAATGTGATAGACGATTATGGCCATCACCCTACGGAAGTTATGGCGATATTAAAGGCCGTGAAAGAATCGATTAAGAAAGTGACGAATGACGAAGGAAAGACGGACCACGGTCGCCTTGTCGTCCTGTTTCAGCCCCACCGGTATACGCGGACCAGAGATTTGCTTGGGGAATTTATTGATGCCTTTGTTGATGCTGACAAGATTGTGTTAATGGATATTTATCCGGCCGGGGAAAAACCATTGCCGGGAGTCAACTCGGACCTGCTGTTTCGCGGCATTACAGATACTGGCAGGGACATTGTATATATTCAGGAGAAGGACAATATACAGGAGTACCTGAATTCTGAATTGCGTGAGAAAGATATATTGCTGACGCTTGGTGCAGGTGACGTATGGAAGATGGGCGAAGAGTTTTTAGAAATAAAGAGCAAAAATAATTAACTTGAAAAATGATTAACACAGTCAGGGAATGTGAGAAAAGAAAGAAAAAATGCAGGATCTTGAATCAGAAATAAGCAAACACTTTGATGGAGCTGTAAGGTTTGACGAGCTGATGTCCAACCATACCTCTCTGAAAATTGGCGGTCCCGTTAATACAATGGTGTTCCCGGCGGACCCAGTATCTCTGAAACAGGTTCTTGCCGCAGCGAATAGTGAGAATATAGAAGTTTTTTTCTTTGGCGCTGGTACCAATCTTCTTGTGGGCGACGGCAGGTTTGAAGGCATAGCGGTTTCCCTGAAAAATTTTCATGATATTGAGCTCACAAGGGATGTTGATGAGAACAAGGTTGTTTTGTATGTCGGGGCAGGCGTTTCACTGCCGAAGTTGATGAGTGTTGCTAAAAAGAATGGCTACTCCGGACTTGAACCTCTGGCAGGTATCCCCGGTTGTGTCGGCGGGGCCGTATACATGAATGCGGGATCATTTGGGACTGAAATGAGAGATTTAATTGTGTCTGTTGCTCTTATGAATAAAAAGGGCGAGATCTCTATTGTTGATGCTCATGAATTGAGTTTTTCGTACAGGAGCGCCGGGCTTCCTGATGATTCCGTGATCCTGAGCGCCAATATAAGACTTTCAAAAGATGACCCTGCCGAGGTTGGGAAGAGGATGAAAGATTATTTGAAAAGGAAAAAAGCTGTCCAGCCTCTTGGAGAGCATTCTGCTGGATGTGTATTTAAAAATCCTGAGAATGAATCTGCAGGAAGATTGATAGATGAAGCAGGCTGCAAAGGTATGAAGGTTGGCGATATTGAAGTAAGCACTATGCATGCGAACTATTTTATAAATAAAAATAAGGGGACCTGTAAAGATTTTACGGCTCTTATGAAAAAGGTAAGGGCGAAGGTACAGAATAAGTTCGGGATCAATCTTGAAGCGGAAGTCAGGATTATTGGGAAAATATGACAAAAGGATTGGTGACAAAAAAGAGAATAGGCGTTTTAATGGGCGGCTCGTCTGCGGAACGTGATGTTTCCATGATGAGCGGGTTGGCGATGTATCAGAGCCTTCAGGATCTTGGTTATGACTCTGTAATGATTGATGTGGGCAAAGACATAGCTGGTGTACTTAAAAAAGAGAAGATTAAACTTGCAGCCATCGCACTGCATGGAGGAATCGGCGAAAACGGTGCCATTCAGGGGTTGCTTGAAGTGCTTGGAATTCCCTATACAGGTTCAGGTGTGCTGGCATCGGCACTTGCCATGGACAAGGAAGCATCAAAAAAGATGTTTTCCGCTCAGGGGCTTCCTCTTGCTCCCTCAATTGTGGTGATGAATAGAAAGAAAGCTTCAAAGAAAAAAACTGTTTCAACTGTGAGCAGTGTTGAGGGAGTCTATGAGTTTCCTGATTTTCCGAAGCCGGAATTTGAACTCCCCTGGGTTGTTAAACCAGCTTCAGAGGGGTCCAGCATAGGAGTTAGCCTGGTCAAAAGTGAAGATGAACTTGCGACCTGTATTGAAAAGAGTTTTGAATTTAATTCCAGAGTAATTGTTGAAAAGTTCGTTAAAGGAACAGAGCTTCACATAGGGGTCATCGGGGACAGAATTCTTGGAGGCGTTGAAGTGCGTCCTTCTGTGGAGTTTTATAACTATGAGGCCAAATACACATCGGGCATGACGGAATATATTATGCCTCCTGAAGTAAGTGATGATGTCTACGATAATACTAAATTAATGGCTCTCACGGCGTATAAGTCACTGGGATGTTCAGGTGCTGCCAGGGTCGATTTTATGGTCGATGAGGCGGACCATACACCGTATATTCTTGAAGTTAACACACTGCCGGGCATGACTACTACCAGTCTGCTGCCCAAAATAGCAAAGGCAGCCGGGTTGAGTTTTAATGATTTGATAGAGGAGATGATAAAGCATGCGGTCCAGAAATAAAAAGAAAAAAAAGAAGGCGGCATACCGCCGGGGTGAAAAATTAACGCTTTTTTTCAAGCGGGGCACTATGGGGCTGTTGATGATAGTTATTGCGGGCCTTGCCTTTCTAGGGGCCAAATCCCTGACCCGGCAATTTCACATTAAGGAGATCCTTGTTACCGGCAACTATCATCTTGATGAAAAGGACATTATCAGCAGTGCAGATATTAAGCAGGGAGCGCCGCTCATGAAAGTCCGGTTTGACGAGGTCGGTCAAAAACTGAGGGAGAATGCATGGATAAAGAAAGTGTCATTAAGAAAGCAATTCCCAGGGACCCTTTTGATCGATATTGAGGAAGCTGTACCGAAGGCCCTGTTGAATCTACGTAAACGGATGTATCTTCTTGACAGCAAAGGGGAGATTCTGGAGAGGATAGAGGGGGAGACTACTCCTTTTCTGCCTGTTGTTAAGGGTATAAATCCCAAGAATAAAAAGGGCATTTCAGAGGCATTGAAACTGGTCCATGCGCTGCATGAGAAGAACAACCTGGCTAACAGGGAGTCTATTGTAATTGGACTTGAATCATACGGGCTTACAATGAATATTGACGGTGAGTTTATTAAAGTCGGATATGGCAACTATTCAAAGAAATTCGACCGGTGGATAGAACTTGAGCCGGAAATCAGAAAGAAAGAGATGTCTATACAGTATGTAGATCTGAGGTTCAAGGATTCGGTAATAATTAAACCGCGTGAACCGAAGAGAGGAAGGGAATTGTAATAGCCATGCATTTTGGGTTTATTAAAGATGTAAGTGCAGATGCGGGCCGGCTGGTAGTCGGACTTGATATTGGGACTACGAAGGTATGTGCAGTGGTTGCTGAAATTTCATTCAACGATCCTGACAGGAGTGCTTCCTCCAGGAATGGCTGCGGCCTTAATATTGTCGGGACCGGAACGTCACCGTCAGAGGGTATAAAAAAGGGAGTAGTAACAAACATAGAGAGTGCTGTAGAGTCTGTACGTTGTGCTGTCCGGGAAGCCGAGGCATCATCGGGCGTGGAGATAAGGGCAGTGCATGCAGGAATAACCGGCAGTCATGTGACGAGTTTTTCAAGCAGCGGAGTTATTGCTGTCAAGGAAAGAGAGATAGGCAGGAAAGAAGTTGACAGTGTTATTGACGCTGCTAAAGCTGTAGCCATACCTTTTGACAGGGAAATACTTCATGTTCTTCCTGTTGGCTATACAGTAGACGGCCAGAACGGAATTACTGACCCCCGCGGTATGGGTGGAGTAAGGCTGGAGACGGACGTCAGGATACTGACCGGCGCTGCAACTTCAATAAATAACATGATCAGAAGCTGCGAGAAAGCGGGACTGGAAGTATCGGAAACTATATTTCAGCCTCTTGCTTCGGCTGAGGCGGTTCTTACAGAGGATGAAAAAAATCTTGGTGTCGCAATTATAGATATCGGGGGAGGAACCACTGATGTTGCACTGTTTAAGGACGGCAATATCTGCCACTCCTCTGTCCTGGCGCTGGGCGGCAATAATTTTACTAAAGATGCTGCCATTGGGCTGAGGATCCCTACGGCTGAAGCAGAGTCCCTGAAAAAGAGATATGGGTGTTCCATGATTTCCTTGGTAAGGGATGATGATCAGATTGAGATTGGAAGTGATGCGAAATCGGGCAAAAGCATCCCCCGGAGCTATCTGGTAGAAATCCTTCAGCCCCGTGCGGAAGAGATGTTTTCATTGATAAAAAATGAAATTACCGGGAGGGGATATCACAAATATTTAAATTCCGGTGTTGTGCTTACAGGGGGGGCATCACTGATGGAAGGCATTGATGTAATGGCCGAACATATGCTCGAGCTTCCTGTGAGAATCGGCTATCCTGAAGGCCCCGGAGGAATGACTCATAAAACATGCGACCCTGCATATTCAACAGGCATTGGTCTTGCGCTTTTCGGTGCACGGGAAACTATGTCAGGTCAGGCTATGTTTGAGAGTCGTAAATTTTCAGGGTTTTCTGCCCGGATGAAAGAGCTGGTTGGGGGACTGTTTAAGTGAATTGCAAACTGCGAATTATTAATTGTTAATTATTTGAGAACTTATAAATTTAAAGGAGGGTGTTATGAAGATATTTGATATGGAGGAAATGCAGAGTACTTCCGGAGCGAAGATTAAGATTGTAGGCGTCGGGGGTGGTGGGAGCAATGCAGTTAACAGCATGATAGCATCCAGTCTTGAGGGGGTTGAGTTTGTTGCAATTAATACGGATGCCCAGGCTCTGGAATCTTCTCTTGCTCATCAGTGTCTGCAGATCGGCAATTCACTTACTAAAGGGCTCGGAGCCGGTGCGAATCCTGAAGTTGGAAGACAGGCTGCAATTGATGACAGGGACTTAATTGAAGAAGCCATTAAGGGAGCTGACATGGTTTTTATTACCTGCGGTATGGGTGGAGGAACAGGCACGGGTGCAGCTCCTATTGTTGCTGAAACCGCACGCAGCCTTGGTATTCTTACTGCTGGCGTTGTCACGAGGCCTTTTCTCTTTGAGGGAAACAAGAGGGCGAGAAATGC
>PIVU01000209.1 GCA_003354025.1 Nitrospirota bacterium | reverse complement strand
CCTGTCAAGGAATATGCAATTGTTATCAAGTACAAGGATACGATAAATGGACTGGGTCTTGATATCGACGATTTTGGGGGGAATAACGTGATTGTAAGAGCATTACCCAAAGAGTTGAAAAAGGCGGACATGAAAGCCCTTCTCCTTGATATGGCGGATGGAATAATTGAGGAAGAATCCAGTGGTATTAAGAATGTTACAGAGGAAAGACTGGTCGCTAATATTGCAGCCAGGCTGGCTTGTCACAAGTCGGTCAGAGGCAGTGAGCATCTGACGAATGCGGAACTAACAAAAATGATGAGTGATCTTGATACAATGGAAGAACCTGACAAATGCCCGCACGGTCGTCCGACCAGGATTCGTGTTTCAATGGATGATCTGAAGAAGATGTTTAAGAGGAAGTAAATGGATTAAACTGAGGGGTTTGCCGACGTATTTGTAGCTGTAACGGATTCTCTTTGCTGCCTGCCAATATTGTTTTTTGATGCCTGTACAAAGCTTTCCAGGCACTCAACTACTTCAGTGCTAACAACATCAACCTGCTTGATAAGCTCCAGTGCGCGCTCCCTGTCATTGTTCTGAAAAGCAGTTGCCGCTTCTTTAGCCAGCTCGTGGATGGCTTTATGGGGCGATTCAATTTTTGCGAACTCGGAACTGCCTCTGTAGAAATCAGCAGCCGCTCCAAAATACCATTTGCCCAGTTTGCATACCCTATGATCGACGATTTTTGATGGGTCTACCTTTTCGCCGGAATAATACATACGATACAGCTTCTGGACCCAGTTCTTATGGGCTATCTTGAAAAACTCCATAACATAGTCTACGTCCTGCGGCATCTTGAATTCAGATATATAGTCAGTAAGACCTCCGATTTCTTTACTTAGGAGAACGAACTTCTGTGTCATGCTTTTCATTTCATCACTGGTTGCTGAAACTGAACGGGTAAATCCATCTATGTTCTGACTGATTTCCTCTGTGGTAGTAGACTGCTGATTGATTGATCCCGCTATCTTTGTCATTTCATCGTCGGACTGTTTTGCAAGACCGAAAATTTCTTCAAGAACAGACCTCGTATTGCTTATATGTGTTACTGAATCCTGGACATTGCTTTTTGATACATCCATTTGTGATGCTGTTATGGATGACTCTGACTGGATGCCCTTTATCTTGTCCGTTATGTCTGAGGTGGCATGGACAGTCCGTTCTGCAAGCTTCCTTACCTCGTCCGCTACAACAGCAAAACCTCTGCCCTGTTCACCGGCCCGGGCAGCTTCGATTGCTGCATTTAATGCAAGAAGGTTGGTTTGGTCAGCGATGTCGTTTATTATGTTGATTATCTCGCCGATTTCCCCGATTTTACCATCAAGGTTTCCGACCATACCTCCTAACTTATCGGTTGAGCCGGACAATGCATTTATGCTGTCAATAGCTAGTTGCATGCTTTTCATACCATTGTCTGCATCCTCGGTAACTTTTTTGGTAAGTTCTGCAGCCGCTGCAGCGTCGGTTGCTTCATCTATTATCATTTGTGATAATTCTTCTGATGCGGTTGACAGCTGCTCCCCCTGTAACTTCTGATTATCTATGATCTCCATGTTTGAATTCAGAAACTTCCAGATGTTACTCATTGCAATATTAATTGATGAGGAGAGTTCCAGAAGGTTTTTATACATATGTTTGTAGCTGAAGAAAAGATCATCAGCCTCTTTGCCGAGACCGCCTGCGTCATTGCTGCTGTTATTCACGTCACAGCTAAGGTCCCGATTTTTCAACATTTCAATTGTGTCTTTAATACGAGAGCTGCGGGAGAGATATTTTCTGCGGATGAAATAGTAAGCACTGCCTGTCACAACCAGTGTAACCAGAAAAATGGTCCATTCAATTGTATTTGAACTACCCTGGTGTGATTGCACAAGAAAAAAGTTTGCGGTAATACAGATAGCTATTGCTGCAAACAATAAAGCAAGTTGTGTTTCCCCTTTTTGTTTCATCCCCTTCTCCAGTGTGACTCAGAATTACCTTCAATAATGCACTTGCGAAAATACTTATCTATATATCCCGCAATCTAATGCATAGTAAATATATCGGATATTTGACAGGCATCTTTAGGAGATACCAGGATTGTAATGCCCTGTAAATTCCGCTGTGATGCTGTGCTATCCGTAATATATTGAAAAATAATGATATTGTGACCATGTGCGAGAGCGTGAGGCTAAATGGTCATATGAATTAAAATTGAAGATTAATTAATAAAAGCGAGGAATTAGCAATACATTAAATGATATAATCGGGACAATCATGAATAAGGTTATTATCATTCTGGGGCCTACCTGTGCAGGGAAGACAGGTCTTTCACTCATTCTTGCAGACAAGCTTAAAACTGAAATAATAAGTGCTGACTCTATGCTTGTATACAGGCACATGGACATCGGAACTGCAAAGCCTTCAAATGATGAACTCAATTCCGCCCCTCATCATTTAATTAATGTGTTAGATCCTGATGAAAAATTCAGTGTCGGTCTGTTTAAGGAGAAGGCAACTGAGATTATTGAAAGCCTGCATGCATCGGGTAAAGTCCCCCTTGTCGTAGGCGGTACAGGCCTGTATATACGATCTATTACACAGGGACTATTTGAAGGACCCGGTGCTGATGAGTCGTTAAGAACTGAATTGAAGAAGGAAGAAGAAACCTCAGGTCCGGGGCATTTATATAATAAGCTCATGAAAATCGATCCTGAGGCAGCCGGAAGAATTAAACCGAATGATCTCCGACGAATAATACGGGCGCTGGAGGTTTCTGCCAAGGCAGACAGGGGGATCTCTGATTGCCAGAGTGTATCCACCATTCCGTCGCAATATGAATTTATTAAAGTAGGGCTGCTGCGGGACAGAAAAGAACTTTACAGAATGATCGATGAGCGGGTTGATGCTATGATGGAAAAGGGATTGCTTGAAGAGACCAGGCGGCTGCTTGAGATGAATCCCAATAACACTGCTCTTCAGGCCTTGGGCTACAAAGAAATGGTGTTATATATTAATGGTGAAGTTGACCTGGAGGAAGCGGTGAGGCTTACAAAAAAGCGGACCAGAAATTATGCCAAGAGGCAGTTTACATGGTTTCGAAAAGAGCCGGATATTCATTGGGTAGACATAACGGGCATTATGAATCATGATGAGATTTTTGAGAAAACCTTGAATAGTGTTGATATTCTGAAAGAATTTATTTACTCTAATAAATATTGATTCAGGTAGAGGGATGAGCGGGGTCCTCTTTTTTTATAACTTAATAGCATTGGCAATACTGTAATATTTTTCAATTCATGATTCGTTTTTTAAAAGGAGATCAGCTATGAACAAGGACCGCAAGCTGCAGGACCTCTACCTTAATCATCTCAGGAAGGAAAAAATACCCGTTACCATTTTCCTTGTGAGCGGTACCCGCCTGAAAGGTACGATTAAAGGCTTCGACAATTTTGTTGTTTTGCTAAAACAGAATTCACAGCAGTTGATTTACAAACATGCTATTTCCACAATCATGCCTGAAAGAGAAGTTGTTTTAAAAGTTGATAGTACCCCGGAGCAGGGGTAGGTAATGCATGCTGCACCAAGAAATCCCCTCTTAACGGTTGATGCAATAATCGAAGTCCAGGGCGGAATTGTTCTTATTAAGAGGGAAAACCCTCCGCCAGGCTGGGCCATTCCCGGTGGATTTGTTGATTACGGGGAGACTATTGAAGCGGCTGTGGTTAGGGAAATGAAAGAGGAAACAGGCCTTGATATTACGGATGTGAGGCAGTTTCATACTTATTCGGACCCTGCCAGAGACCCTAGACATCACACTGTATCCACTGTTTTTATTGCAAGTGCCTCGGGTACACCTGTTGCAGACGATGATGCAATGGAAGCCGCCATATTTACCAGAGATAACCTGCCTGAAGATATTGCCTTTGATCACAGACAGATACTTGATGACTACTTTGATGGGAAGTATTAAATAAATAGGATTCAAGGATTCTAGGGGCCAAGGGTTCAAGTGAGGCTAAGAACGGAAATACTGTTACTCAGTAGATTCGCCTGGGTCAGGAATATTTAAATTAACTCTTACCAGTTTGCCGCTGGCTTCTGCGATTATTGTACCTTCATCGGTGACTGCTTTTGCACTGGCTTCCAATAACTTTCTTGTAATAGAATTAATCTTTGCTGACACTGTGATCTTTTCTCCTATGTTCAGTGCTTTTTTCAGACGAATGTCCATTTGTGCAGTGACCGCAGGCATGTCTAGCGCAATGGCAAGCTTTACCATTACTTCATCAAGGAGAGTTGTTATTATGCCGCCATGGACGATATTCACGTAACCCTGATGCACTTTTTGAGGGGTAAAGACTGTGCTTATAGTCTTGCCGTCAAAGGCAAAATCAAGCTTCAGGCCGATTGGGTTATTCGGTCCGCATACAAAGCAATGTCCATCGTCTGCAAAATTCATGTTAATCTCCAGAAGGTTATTTAACGTTCCTATCTACAATTAGGCCTGACTCTATATATTTTAACTTTTCTTTTTTCACTCACCGACATGTCAGTTGTGATTGAAGAAAACACAGTTAGCATACCGAAGGGATCCATTGCTACATACAGGGGAATAAATGTAAGAGGCAGATCTTTTAAACTATCCAGCATAGGTAGATTATAAATTTAATTGGGTAATAGGTCAAAGCAGGAAGTGAAAATAATCAGATCAGCTTTATTATGCTAATATGAACTATGCCGAATCGAAAGCAATCTGAAAGATCTCTAAAAAAAATTCTTGACCGGTTTTATAATGAGTACAACTTTAAGGAGCGGGTAAAGCATGATCCGATTGAATTTCCACACAGGTATTCCAGTTCTCAAGACGTAGAAATTGCGGGTTTTATTTCTGCCTGTTTTGCTTACGGTAAGGTTGACCTCTTTAAACCTGTCATTGAAAAGATACTTGAATCCGGTGGAAATCGCCCTGCACTGATGCTGAAAAGGTTTAACCTGAAGAGAGATGCAAAGTACTTTAAAGGCATCAGCTACCGCTTTAACAAAGAAAAGGATATTCTTTGTCTGATATATTTATTAAGTGAGACTATCAATAAATGGGGCTCTTTAAAAAAACTGTTTTATCATAATTATCAATCCGGCCATGAAGATATCAAAATAGCATTGAACGGATTTGTAAATTATCTTCTCAGCATAAACACAGCACCTGTTTATGGGAGAAACATTAAACCTTCCGGGCTTACGCAGTTCCTGCCTGCTCCTGAAAAAGGAAGTGC
>PIVU01000208.1 GCA_003354025.1 Nitrospirota bacterium | reverse complement strand
GCCGTTGCTTCAAGAGAGGACACTTTCTTTGACAGGACAATATAAATTATCAAGGACGCAATAGAACCTCCTATCAGAATTCCCAAAAATATTAAATATATGTTCACTGCCATAATTATCTCACCATCCCCGGTTTAATTATCCATTCAACAGCCCAGCCGCCCTCATCATCCCTTTTCAGGCATACGATACAGCCCATTTCAAAATTCACTGCAGCCCTGTCCTTATTGCCGCAGACAAGCAGTCCGGAAAACCTCGCCATATGAGGGAGATGACCAACCAGCATAATATCATCATGCATCCCCCTTATACGTTCAGACCAGATTTCAGGATCATCCTTTGGAGACATCCCGTCCGATTCAAGAATTTCATTCGGTTTAATATGCTCAGCCAGTATCCCGGCGCTCTCCAATGCCCTCTTTTTGCCGCTGTGAATTATTGTTTGAACAGGGATGTTCATGCCGGCGGCATAGCAGGCAACTCTCGTAATATCGTCAATGCCCTTTTCAGATAGTCCGCGTGAAGGATCAATATCCTTATTTTTTGCTTCTGCGTGCTGTACAAGATATAAATTCATTAGTATTAACCGTTCCTATTATACATATATAATTATATACATAATTTACTATATATCCAGTTATTCAACTGATCCAGGGTATTGTCACCAATCATTCTTTATAACAGGAAACAGCCGGTGATTGCGGCCCCTCAGGACCCACGGCTCCTTCGCCTTTATTACCGGCCTCCCGGGCTGAATTAAAAAACTGCTTAACCTGATCGATCTCATGAACAATATTCATGTCCGGCAGTGATGAAACAACAGACTTCCCGTATGAGCTCTTAACCAGACGTGTATCCAGCATAGCAATCACTCCATGCTCATCAGTGCCTCTTATAAGACGTCCGAACCCCTGTCTTAGCGTCAGAATTGCAGACGGCAGGGCCAGCTCTGAAAACCACCTTTCACCCAGCCTCTGACACCTTTCATCATATACAGGGTCTCCCGGTGAACCAAAGGGCAGCTTTACGATAATGACAAGACTCAAATCATCGCCCCTTATATCAATACCCTGCCAGAATGTTGCTGTTGCAAGTAAAACAGAATTGGAGGTTTTCTTAAACCATTTAATCAGCTTTGCAGGAGGCATATCTCCCTGGGCTTTAAACTTGTAGCCCGTTTCAATATTTTCAGAAACATAACGTAAATGCCTGTAAGAGGTAAACAAAACCAGCGCCCTTCCCTGTGAAGCTTCAATGAGTTTTTCTATTACTTCCAGGCTTTTTTCCTGAAATAGGGCTGCATTGTTTTTATTGGGAGCAGGAAGGTCCCTGTTAATATACAGCAGTGCCTGTTTTCTGAAATCAAAAGGCGAGCCTATTATCACTTCTTTGAAGCCGGCCCCTGTACCGGTCCGCAAACCGGCAATACCGAGCCGGGATTTCAGGAAAGAGAACTTACCGCCCGCCGCCAGAGTAGCTGACGTCATCACTACACTCTCAAAGTTCTCAATCAGCCGTTCAAAAAAGGCCCGGCACTCAACCAGGCTGCTGTTAAGCTCCAGCCCCTTCCTGCTGGTCATCATATAGTAGACCTTGTCTTCGTTCCTCTGCTGAATAAAATCATCAATAACTGCATCGAGGGCCATGATATAGTTAATTGTGGTTTCCACTTTGTCCTTCATTTCCTCCGACGTATAAGCGTCGCTGCCCGAAGTAAGCCTCTTTACAACCTTGTCGAGTGCAAACATGTCCCTGAGGTTAATTAATGATTCAATAATTTCCGCGGGGATAGGATGGACCGTTCTCATCGGAAGGTCCCTTCGTTTAAAAAAGGCTTCCACCGGCTCAAACAGGTTGTCAACTACAATTTTCAACCCTTTGAGGCGATACAGAAGCCACATGACCCTGGTGTAATTCAATGTACTGCCGGCACTGTTTGAAATTACATTTTCGATCTGGTGCGCCTCATCCATTATAAGCTGGGCATGATGAGGGAGAAGATTAAAGTCAGACATGATGTCATACACAAGCAGGTGGTGATTTACAACGATAATGTCTTTTTTAAATAGATTTCTGAAGTGAGCATAGTAAAAGCATTCATTGTAATAAGGACAATGTGAAGAACTGCAGTCATCGGAATCACCGCAGACCCTGCTCCAGAACTCCGGGATAAAGTGCAGTTCATCTTTATCACCTGTCTCCGTCTCTGCCACCCATTCAATGAATTGATCATAGGAACTGCCGAGCTCCGGTTGAAACTCTTTTTCCCTTTTCATGCAGAGGTAATTATTCTTGCCCTTCAGGATAGCAAATGAGAATTTTTGAGGCATTACCCTCTGAAGAAATGACAAATCTTTATTAACAAGCTGGTCCTGCAAAGCGATAGTGGCAGTTGAAATAATTGTCTTTTCAGCAGACAATATTGCCGGTATGAGATAGGCAAAGGATTTACCAACGCCGGTCCCGGCTTCTACAAGCAGCCTCTCTTTTCTCTGCAGACAGGTTAACACTTCCTCCGTCATCTTTATCTGATGGGTCCGCTCTTCATAGGCAGGAAAGCTATTTTTTAAAGTTATAAATGCTGATGTCACTTCGCTCAATTCAAATCACCTTTCATCCCCGTCACACCAGTTTATGATAGACCCAGACCCGTCCGCCGTCCCTTATTTTGTCCTGGCGGGCAACAAGCCTTTTTTTATGAAGATTTAATAATCTCGTACCACTCGTATTAGCTTCAAGCTTCATTAACCCGGACAGGTCCTTTGCCGTAATCATATCTTCCTTTAAAATAACCCCAAGAGTTTCTTTAAGGTAATTATTCAGATTCCCAAGCAGAAGTTCCGACCCGTTATCCATTAACGCCATTACCGCGAGGTCCTTTCTCTCAAGGGCAACCTCTACATTTTCCTTCTGATGCTCGTTGAGACCTTTTAAAACTATATACTTTTCGCCGTATTCATTACTCAGGAGACGGGACACAAGCTTTGCAATGATCTCATCAGCACAGGAGAAGTCAACAATGCCAATACCGGAAAATACAATGGCAATTACCGAATGGTCTTCTTCCATTGATATATCCTTCTCTATTCGCTCTCGAATAAGCTGCCCGGACTGCCGCGTAACAAGATCGCATGATCCGTTCTTAAGCTCTTCCTTCAGGATGTTGTACAGATCGTAGTCAATCATAGCGTATATCAGACTTACTCTTAAAATGAGGCAGGATTCATATTTAACTGCTCATGTAAGCAGTCACTAATTGGCAATATCGAAACCAGTTGCACTGTCCTGCAGAAACCCTCTCCAGTTACATATAAAAACTGTCCCACTCTTCCTTCAGTTCTTTATATGCCTCACATGCAATCATTTCTCTGCACTCAGGACAAAAGCCGTCACAGTCATCATCATCGTCACATCCAAATGACGAAATGTCCAGGGCAGGCGGAAGCTGTTCGGGAATTACATCGAATTCATCAAACACACTTGAATACTTGCCGGTTAAATCCCTGTATGAAGCCATAACCATTCCTTTTTTAAAGGTTAACCGCGGGGCCGCACCAATTGATTCAATTGAGCTGGCCGATTCAATTGATTCAATTGAATCATATATGCCCCTGTTTGTCAAGATATTTTTATCAAATGAAAGTAGTATATCTACGCTGCCAATGAAACAGGGAAACAGGAAGATAAACAAACCCCGGGTAGGTGTCCATACGTCCATTGCCGGAGGTATCTCGAAATCAGTTGAGAGGGCTGCGGAATTAAACTGTTCAACAATGCAGATTTTCTCCCATAGTCCAAGACAATGGAGACAAACTGCCATATCAGCTGAGGAATCTGATCGATTCAGAGTACTGCGGAACCAATACGATATTAATCCTGTATTTATTCATACTTCTTACCTTATTAACCTTGCTTCTCTTTCCGATACAGTGCTGCCGAAATCCATCGATTTACTGTCATATGAAATGAGGACAGCCGATGAAATCGGAGCAGAGTATGTAGTTCTGCATACAGGAAGCGCCAGTGGTGAAGATGGCAAAGGAGCAAGAAAGCGGGCAGCCAGTGCACTGATGAAGGCAGTCCCTGCCGGCAAATACAGGGCTTCACTTTTGCTGGAAAATACTGCAGGATCACGGGGCGATATAACTTCTTCAATACGATCTCTGGCTGACATTATTGATAAGTGCAATAGTGACAGTGTTGCAGGAATATGTATTGATACCTGCCATGCCTTTGCCGCCGGATATGACCTGACCACAGACGAAGGGATTGAGATTATATTTCATGAAATTAAAAAGTATGTCGGCATTGATAAGCTGAAGCTACTACACTTAAATGATTCAAAAAAACCTCTGGGGTCCGGTGTAGACCGGCATGAGCACATTGGGGAAGGTTTTATCGGAGACAAGGGTTTTAAGAAACTATTGTCCGACCGAAGAATTTCCAGAGTACCCTTAATTCTTGAGACTCCGAAGAAAAGCGACGATGATGACAAGGAAAATCTCAGGAAGGTTTTTAAAATGCTCGGCATTTAAATTACAGACCTGCCTGCCGGTAGGCAAGGCTACGAATTACACTTTATATTGTTAACATTCCAGTGGCTTCGTAGCGGCTGGCAGTTATTAACTGGAGGTTGCCATCTCCTACTTCACGGTGTGTCTTCATTGCTATTGCAGGATCATTGTTATTATTGGACAGATGAGAAAGGCATGCCCACTTTAACCGTGTACCTGCAAGAAGCAGTTCCGCTGCCTCGGCATTGGATATATGACCGGCAGGCCCCTCTATGCGGCGCTTCAGGAACTCCGGATATGGTCCGCTGGCAAGCATGGCCGGATCATAATTACTCTCAAGAAATACTGCATCGAGCATAGGGATCTCAGAATAGAGGTCATTAAAAACGTGCCCGAGATCAGTCCATACCCCCAGTCTTTTTTCACCGGAAGCAATGATAAATACAGCTCCGTCTACAGCATCATGGGGCGAAGGTACGGTCTGTACTGTTACCGTGCCGAATTTAAGACTGTCTCCAGCCTGGAAGTAGTTAATATTATCCAGTTTGCCCAGTTTAAACTTAGCCGTCGCCCTCTGGTATGTTTTAGGAGTTATATAAACTGGAAGCCCGAATCTTCTCTGGTACACGCCGGCATGGCGGGAATGGTCCCCGTGGTCATGGGATATTATCAGAGCATCAACATCCCTGATGTCACATCCAAAAGTTTTAAGTCTACTCTCAGCCCGAATACTTGAGATGCCGGCATCGATCAGAATTCTTATACCATCAGTTTCAATATATATGCAGTTTCC